>NZ_DASURI010000936.1:0-21834 GCF_036280135.1 Longimicrobium sp. | reverse complement strand
GCGGGGCGCGCGGGCTGGCCCAGCGCGGCACGCACCTCGTCCGACAGCGGCTCGCGCGCCGTCGCGTGGCGCAGGTACGCCTCCACCTCGGGCGTCATCTTCGGCTCCTTGTGGGCCGGGGTGAGCCACAGCTTCAGAAAGCCGGCGTAGGCATCGGCGCTCATGGGCGCGGGGCGGTGCTTCTTCATGGGAGCTTCGGGGTCGGCTGCGTGTTGCTGCGGAGCGAGCGTCGCCCCGCGTTCGTGCTTTCTGAAAGCAACGGGTGTGCCGCGACGGTTCTGACATGCGGCAGACGGCCACCCGCCGCGATAAATCGTTGCGGATGAACTGCGTGGCCCATCCGGAGCAGATTTTTGTCCGTCGGGCGGATGTCGCATCCGGTGGACGGCGCCCGGCGGATTGTGCCCCCCGTGGGACATTTCTGCCGCGCGGATGCGGCATTCGTGTGGCATCCGCGCATCCGCATCCTCCTCCCCTCCAGGGTCCATGACCGACGTTTCGCGCGAGGCGCTGCACGCGGTGTTCGGCGCGGACGCGTTCGCCCTGCCGCTGTTCTACGGCACGCAGCCGGCGCTGCGGTTCGAGCTTTCGCTGGGCGGGACCATGCTGGACCAGTTCGAGCAGGCGTGGGACCGCGGCCGCGAGATCGTGGACCATGCCCTGGGCGATGCCCGCGAACTGATCGTCGTCATCTCCGCGTTCGCGGACGGGCCGCGGATGCCGTACCGCGACGTCTTTCGCTCCCTGCGCGCGCTTCGCGTGCGGATGGGCCGGCCGCGCGCCTGGTGGACGGAGCCGTTCCACGACCCGCACGTGGACGGGCCGGACACGCTCGCGTACGTCGCCTTTGCGTGCGGGCGCGAGGCCGTGCGCCCCCTGCTGTGGGGTGCGCTGGCGGCGTGGCTGAACGTGGAGCCGCGCCTCGTGGGCAACCTGTACGTGGCCAGCGTGGAGCGAGGCATCGTCCTGCAGCCGTACGACGACCGCGGCATGGACGCCGCGGGCCCCAACCGGGCGCTGCTGGCGGAGCTGTATCACCGCTTCAACGACCGCCTGCTGGACTACGACCGCGACCGCATGCGCGCCTTCTTCGAGCCGGCCCACGACGTACAAGTCCCGGGATGATGATCCGCACGCTGTTCCTAGCCGCGCTGCTGCTGGCCGGCACGCCCGCGCTCCTCGCCGCGCAGGGCAAGAACCCGTGCCCCGACGCGCGCACGCAGACGGAGATGAACGTCTGCGCGGCGGAGCGCTACGCCCGCGCCGGCTCGCTGCTCAACGCCCGCTACCAGCGCCTGCTGGCCGTGATTGCCGGCGAGCCGCACCGCGTGGAGGCGCTGCGCGCGGCACAGCGGGCGTGGATCGCGTTCCGCGACGCGCACTGCGCCTTCGAGGCGTCCGCGTTCGAGGGCGGCACCATGCAGCCCATGGTGGAGGCGCTGTGCAGGGCGAACGTGACCGCGCGACGATCCAACGAGCTCGCCCTGCTCCTCCGGTTCACGGACGAGGGATGACGTTCGAGGACGCCGTCGTCATCCGCGCCACGCCGCGGGCGCTGTTCGACCTCACGCAGGACTACGCGCGGCGGCTGGAATGGGACCCGTTCCTGCGCTCCGCGGAGCTCGTGGGCGGCGCGACGCGGGCGGGGATGGGCGTGCGCGCGTACTGCGTGGCGCACAACCGGCTGGGGATGGAGACGGAGTACGTCTCGTTCAACCCGCCCTCCGTGGCGGCCGTCAGGATGACGCGCGGGCCGTGGTTCATCGGCGGGTTCGCGGGGTCGTGGCGCTTCAGGCCGCAGGCGGACGGCCGCACGCGCGTGATCTTTCGCTACTCCGTCCGCGCGCGCCCCGCCTGGATCCAGCCCCTGCTGAACCCCATCCTCGTCCGCGTCTTTTCCAGCGAGGTGCGCCAGCGCCTGGAAGGCCTGCGCGACTTCGTGGAGCGCACGCCGTCCCGGCCCCATCCGTCATCCTGAAGGGGCACGCGCCCATGCCGAGTCCGTCCGCCATCCCCCGATCCGTCCGCACCGCCGCGATGCTGTTCGCGCTGTACGGTGTGATGGTGCTGGCCAACGCGCTCGTCCTGCAGACGGCCGGTGGATGGGCGGACGCGGGCGAGTTTCCCCGCGCGCTGCTGCGCCTGTTCGGCTGCGGCGCGATCGCGTACGGGCTGATGCGCGGCGTGCGCTGGGCGTGGTGGGTGGGCGTGGTCTTCGCCGGGTTCTGGAGCGTGATGGGCGCCGGCGCGCTGCTGGTGATCGCCCGCATGGGCGCCTGGGACACCCTGCCGATGCCGGGATTTTCGGCGGCGTTCCTCGTCTGCTCGGTGCTCGTGGTGGGCGCCGCGTTCGCGCTGCTGCTTCAGCCCGCCAGCCGCGACGCCTTTCGCTGACCACGAGGGCGGATGCGGAAAAGGGCACGCGCTCCGTCGAGCGCGTGCCCTTTTCCCGTCCCGTGCGCGACGTCCGCCCGTCCGCTGCGATCCTGCCCCGCCGTCCGATTCCCGTCCGAACCCTCGGCCGGCGTCATCCTGAGGCGCCGCCGCGCAGGCTTGCATGGGGCAAGGTCCATGGCGGCGACGAAGGATCTTGCCCGCGAAGCGACAAGTCGGCTCCGCGCACCAGAGCCGGCTTGTCGCTTCGCACGCAAGATCCTTCGTTCGCGCCCCTGCATCGTGCATGGGCCAGGTCCGCGCGGGCGCTCCTCAGGATGACAATCGCGATTGGAATCGAAGGGATTCCGTCCCGGTCATCCGTGCATCCGATCAGAAGCGCGACGCGGTCAGCGGCGTCTGCGAGCGGGTCCAGGCTTCGCGGAAGAGCGCGAGCGCCTCGTCCGCCTCGGCCGTGCGGCCCTGCGCGCGCAGGGCCTGCTCCAGGCCGAACAGGCTCCACCCGTTGTGCGGCCGGTCGTCCAGCGCGGCGCGGTAGACGCGCTCGGCATCCGCGGGGCGGCCGGCCTCCAGCAGTGTGGCGCCCAGCCAGTCGCGCGCGGCAAAAGGCAGGGGCTCCGGCTCGTCGTACTGCAGCGCATCCTCCAGCGCCACGGCCGCCTCGAACGCGGCGACTGCATCGTCCATCCGCCCCTCCGTCCGCGCGATCTCGCCGCGCAGGATCCCCGCGACCACGCCCAGCAGCCGCTCCGCCGTGTGCGTGCGGAAGGTGGCGTTCGGCGAGTTGGCCGCGAGCGAGTCCACCCGCGCCAGGTACGCCGCCGCGCTGTCCGCCGCGCCCGTGCGCAGGTGCGCGTAGCCCCGCGCGAACGCCCACAGGCCCCGGTGGATGGGGTGCGCGGGCGCGTCCGTCATCGCCAGCACGTCGTTCCACCGCCCGAACCGGATGCGGGTGAGTGCCCGCAGCGACGCGCCGTCGCCGTTGGGCATGAGCGCGCCCCAGGCGTCCGACCCCTCGAACGCGCGCGCCTCCTGCCCGTCCATGGACGCCGCGAACAGCAGCATGTGCACGTTGTGCGGCGGGTAGATGCTGACGGCGGGCTGCCCCGCCGCCGCGCGCCGGTCGGTTTCCCACGCCAGCAGGTTGCTGTTGACGGCATCCTCCCAGCGCCCCACGCGGTTGTACGTGTGCGACGGCATGTGGTTGAGGTGGCTGGCGCCGGGCATGGCCGTCACCAGCAGGTCCGCGCACGTCTGCGCGCGGCCCGCGTTCGCCGTGGTCTCGGTCGCGTGGATGTACGCGTGGCACACTCCCGAGTGGCCGATGTCGCGCGCCAGCCCGCGCTCCAGCACCCCGTGCAGCGTCTGAATGGACGGCTTGTCCAGGCTCCACAGGCCGCGGCGCGGCTCCAGCAGCATCATGGCATCCGCGTAGAGCGTGGCGACCTGCAGGTCGTCCGGAAAGCGCGCGTAGACGTCCTCCATGGCCCGCACGTACGCCGAGTCCAGCTGCTTGCGCGTGCCCTCCGGCTCATGCGAGGAGGCGTACCGCGCCGTCAGCGCCACCGTGAGCGCGCGTTCCAGCTCCGTCCCGTTCTGCGCGGCGAGCTCGCGGGCGCGCTGGGCGGCGGCGTTCGCGGCGGGCGCGTCGGCATCGTCCATGGCACCGTTGAGGTACGCGCCCATGGACCACGCCTCGCCCCACCAGCACATGGCGCACCGCGGGTCCACCGTCCGCGCATGGGCGAACGACGGCCGCGCGTTGGCCCGCGCGTAGGCGTACATGAGCTTGACGCCCTGATCGAAGTACGCCTGCGCCTCCGCCGAGGTTGTCGTCACAGGCCAGGAGAACGGCCCCAGCGCCTCCGGCATCAGCGGCGGCACGCTGTCCGTCGCGGCGGCGGTGGCGTGCCCGTCCGCGTGCTGCGCGGCCAGCGGCGCCGCGGCGAGCAGGGCAAGAACGAGCGGAATGATTCGCGGCAGGTGCATGGGAATGCGGCTGAAGTGCGGGGCGGGCGATGCGAGCGGACCAAGATAACCGATCGCCGTCGGCGGCACATCCGCGCATCCTTCGGTGCCCGGGATGCCTGCCGCGGACACCGGCGCGCGGGGCCGCGGCGCTGCCCCGGCGTTCCCGTCCGGGCGGCCACACCTTTGCAAGTGATCCAGCCCGTTGGATCAGTCCCCCTGCCTGGAGCGACGTTGGAGAGCAAGACCGTGCTGATCGTCGAGGACGACCCGCCGAGCCTCGACATCTTCGAGACCATCCTGCGCCACGGCGGCTACCAGGTCGTGTCGGCGCGGACCGGGGCGGAGTGCCTGGAGCGGGCGCGGGCGCTGCTGCCGGACGCGGTCGTGCTGGACATCGGCCTGCCGGACGGGCTCGCGTTCGGCGTGCTGGGCGAGCTGAGCGACGACCCCGCGACGGAGGCCATCCCCCTCATCGTCTGCACGGTGCACGTCTTTGAGCAGGACCAGGTGCGCGCGCGGCGTGCGGGCGCGGACGTCTTCCTCGTCAAGCCCGTGGAGCCCCGCGACCTGCTCGCCGCCGTCGACCGACTGCTGAAGGCGAGCGAGGCGGCCTGATCGCAGCGATCCCGGCACAAAACCATTCTCACGCAGAGCCGCAGAGGCGCAGAGAACTTCGCTTCCGCGTGGAAATGGGGTACTCCGCGCCTCTGCGGCTCTGCGTGAGAAATGCAGTAGGAGTCCGCCTCAGCCGGGTGCCGGTGGATCAAAGGTGACAGTCATCCGCAGCGTGAACGGCACGGGCTGTCCGTCGCGCATCGCCGGGGTAAAGCGCGTCTCCATCAGCGCCGCCTCCGCCGCCGGCCCGAACGCGGGATTGTCGGCGGGCTGAACGCTCCGCGTGGTCCCGTCCTCCTCCACCATCACCATCGTCACGTGGGCCGTCGACGGGCGGGGGACGATGGTGACCGCCTGGACTTCGCCGTGCTCGTCGATGGCCACGTCGGCCAGTACGGAGCCGCCGACGCCTGCCGCGCGCAGGTCCGCGGGATGGTGGCGCTGCAGGCTCCGGTTCAGCGCGTCCACGTCCGTGAACAGGGGCAGGCGATCCACGCCTGCCAGTGCGCGAAGCCGCTCGGGTGTCATCATGGAATCCTCCCTGGGACGGAGATCGTCGTGAAGGGAAACCATGGTCGCGCGCGCGATGCCCAAACACAAGGATGTTCGCTTCGGTCACGGTTGACACCCGCGCCGGGGCGGCGCAGATTGCGCCTAGGATGCGTCAGCGCGCGGTCCCACCTTTGCGGGTTGGGGCCGCGCTTTCGTTTGCACGAACACGGCTGGACGGACGCCGGATTAGCGGAGCGATGAAGGACAGCAACAGTCGGTGCGTGGTGATCGTCGGCTCGCAATGGGGCGACGAGGGCAAGGGCAAGATCGTCGACGTGCTCGCCGACCAAGTGGACGTGGTGGCACGCTACCAGGGCGGCAGCAACGCCGGCCACACGGTGCACGTGGGGGACGAGGAGTTCATCCTGCACCAGATCCCCTCCGGGATCCTGCACCCGCGGCGCCGGTGCCTGCTGGGCAACGGCGTGGTGTTCGACCCGTTCCAGTTCTTCCAGGAGCTGGACGCCCTGACCGCCCGCGGCATCGACGCCGAGGGCCGCGTGGGCGTGAGCGGACGCGCGCACCTGCTGCTGTCGTACCACAAGACGTGGGACCGCGCGCAGGAGGCCAGCCGCGGCAAGGGCAAGATCGGCACGACGGGGCGGGGCATCGGCCCGGCGTACGAGGACAAGGTGGCGCGCCAGGGCATTCGCCTGGCGGACCTGCGCGACCGCGCCCGCGCCGAGGAGCGCCTGCGCGCCGCCGCCGACCGCGTGAACCAGCGCCTGCAGCTGCTGCACAGCGACGAGCACGTGGACGCCGACGCGCTGGTGAGCGAGGTGATGTCCATCCGCGACCGCCTGCTGTCCATCGCCGTCGACACGGGCCGCGTGATCCACGACGCCCTTCGCGCCGGGCAGCGCGTGCTGCTGGAGGGCGCGCAGGGCGCCCTGCTGGACGTGGACCACGGCACGTACCCGTACGTCACCTCGTCCAACACCACGGCGGGCGGCGCCGCGCTGGGCGTGGGCATCGGGCCCACGCGCATCGACGACGTCATCGGCGTGGTCAAGGCGTACACCACGCGCGTGGGCGAGGGGCCGCTGCCCACGGAGCTGCCGTCGCCCATGCAGGAGCAGGTGCGCGAGCTGGGCGGCGAGTACGGCGCCACGACGGGCCGCCCGCGCCGCTGCGGCTGGTTCGACGCCGTCGTCGTGCGCTACGCCGCGCGGGTGAACGGGCTCACGGGGCTGGCCGTCACCAAGATGGACGTGCTCGATACGCTGCCGGAGCTGCAGATCGCCGTCTCCTACCGCGCCGAGGGCCAGGAGCTGGACGACTTTCCCGGCGACCTGGGGCTGCTGGCCGCGGCCGAGCCCGTGTACGAGACGCTCCCCGGCTGGCAGACGTCCACGGCCGACGCGCGCACCTGGGACGAGCTCCCCGAGAACGCGCGACGCTACCTGCAGCGCCTGGAGGAGCTGACGGAGACGCCCGTGTGGTACGTCTCCGTGGGCACGCGCCGCGACCAGATCATCCACGTGGAGCGCTGAGCGCGCGCCGCCGGAGCAGGAAGCCGACGGCGGGCGCACCCTGTGCGCCCGCCGTCCTTTGCGTTGAAGAGAGGCCAACGCCTGATCCGGGGGCGCGGAGTACGACGAGAAGGTGGAGCGCCCCCTCCCCGACCCTCCCCACCGAACTGCGTGGGGGAGGGAGATGGCGCGGCGAAAGATCGTGTTCGGGAGGCTCGGGCGTTCTTCGTGCACGGGTGTCCGTGCTTCACGGTCAGGGCGTTTCGTCGCGCCGCGCGGTGGATTGCACCCGGGCCGGGCTCACCGCGGCGGTTCATCCGAGTGGCGAGCAGGAAAGAGGGCGCCCTTGGGCGCCGAGTATTGAGCACGAGAAGAACGTGAGCAAACCCGTGGAACAACCGATGGACGGGGCGGTGGAGTCCGCCCTGCGGCACGTGAAGACGTCCGTGCGCACGCTGGGCGCGTACACGCTCAAGCCGTACGAGCCGCGCATCAAGCTCAACCAGAACGAGAGCCCGTTCGACGTGCCGCGCGAGATCAAGGACCGCATCCACGCGATCCTCGCCGACCGGCCGTGGAACCGGTATCCGCCCTTTGTCGCGGCCAACTTCATCCAGGCCGTAAGCGAGGCCACGCGCTGGCCGGCGGACGGCATCCTCGTCGCCAACGGGTCCAACGAGCTCATCCAGTCCATCCTGGGCGTCGTCGTGGGGCCCGGCGTGTCCGTCGTCATCCCCGAGCCCACGTTCACGCTGTACCGGCTGATGACGGAGGTGAACGGCGGCACCGTCGTCTCCGTGGCACTGGCGGACGACCTGTCGTTCGACGTGGACGCCATCATCCGCGCCGCGCGGGACACGGAGGCCGCCGTCGTCGTGCTCTGCTCGCCCAACAACCCCACGGGCGCGGCGCTGTCACGGGCGGAGATCGAGCGCGTGCACGACGAGACGGGCGCGCTCATCCTGCTGGACCAAGCGTACGTGGAGTTCGGCGGATACGACGCCATCCCGCTGCTGGAGGGCCGGCCGCGCCTCGTCGTGCTGCGCACGTTCAGCAAGGCCATGGCGATGGCGGGGCTGCGGGCCGGCTACATGCTGGCGCACCCCGCGCTGGCCAACGAGGTGCACAAGGCCAAGCTGCCGTACAACATCAACTTCTTTACCGAGATCGCCGCCGCCGAGGTGCTGCGCTGCCGCGACGTGATGCACGATCTGGTGCGGAAGATCGCGAAGGAGCGCGACCGCGTGGTGGCGGAGATGGGGACGATTCCCGGCATCCGCGTCTATCCCACCGCCGCCAACTTCGTCCTGTTCCGCGTGGAGACGCCGAACCTGACGCACGGCGACGTGTTCGACCGGCTGCTGGCGGACTACGGCGTGCTGGTGCGCGACGTATCCAGGTATCCCATGCTGGAGCGGTGCCTGCGGGTGAACGCCGGCACGACGGAGGAGAACGACGTGTTCCTGGCCGGGCTGCGCACCATCATGCGCGAGGCCACCGCATGAGCCGCGCGGGCGAGCGTTCGCGCAGCACGCGCGAGACGACCATCCGCGCGCGCATCGACCTGGACGGCACGGGCCAGGCGGCGGTGCGCACGGGCGTGGGCTTCTTCGACCACATGCTGGACGCCCTGGCGCGGCACGGCATGTTCGACATCGACGTCGAGTGCACGGGCGACCTGCACATCGACGCGCACCACACGGTGGAGGACGTGGGCATCGTGCTGGGCGGCGCGTTCCTGGACGCGCTGGGCGACAAGCGCGGCATCGTGCGCTACGCCGATGCTACCGTGCCGCTGGACGAGGCGCTCACGCGCGCCGTGGTGGACGTGTCCGGGCGGCCGTTCATCCACTACGACGTGCCGCTGCCGGCCGGCCAGCCCATGATCGGCCAGTTCGACGCGGCACTGGCGGCGGAGTTCTGGCGCGCGTTCGCCATGGAGGCGCGCATCACCCTGCACCTGGACGGCCTGCGCGGCGACAACGCGCACCACGTGGTCGAGGCCACGTTCAAGGCCGCCGCCCGCGCCCTGGACGCCGCGACGATGATCGACCCGCGCCGCGCGGACGTCGTCCCGTCCACCAAGGGGGCGCTGTGAAGCCGGGCGTCGTCCTGCTGGACTACGGCGCGGGCAACCTGCGCTCCGTGGCCAAGGCGTTCGAGCACGAAGGCGCCGACGTCGTGCTGACGGCCGACCCCGCGGTGGCGCGCGCGGCGGACCGGCTGGTGCTCCCTGGGCAGGGCCACTTTGGCCAGTGCATGACGAAGCTGAAAGAGACGGGCTTGGCGGATGCCGTGCGCGACCACGTGGCGGCTGGGCGCCCGTTCATCGGCATCTGTGTGGGGATGCAGCTGCTGTACGACGGCAGCGACGAGGCGCCGGGCGTGGCCGGGCTGGGGCTGCTGCCGGGCACCGTGCACCGCATCCCGACCGAGCTGCCCCTGCCGCACGTGGGCTGGAACGCCGTGGAGTTCAAGGGCCGCGCGGAGTTCGATCCCGTCCTCCGGGACGTCGCGGGCACCGAGCCGCGCTTCTTCTACCACGTGCACTCGTTCGCCGTGCTGGACGACGACAACGACGACGTGCTGGGCCGATGCCGTTACGACGCGTCGTTCGCCTCCATCGTGGGGCGCGACAACGTGTGGGGCATCCAGTTTCACCCCGAGAAGTCGCAGGAGGACGGGCTGCGGATTCTCGGCAACTTTGCCCGCCTGTAAAGTGCGTGAGTGAGGAAGTGCGTGAGTGCGGGAGTGGCTTCGAGGCCGTTCGGCGGATGCCGCGGATGCCGCGGATGCCGCGAATTCGGCGGATGACGGGCGTCCGCGCGCTCGCGCTGTCCACGCTCCTGCTCGCGTTCGCGCCGGGCCGGGCGCACGCCACGTGGTCCATCACGGCGGTGGATCCACGGACGCGCGAGGTGGGGATCGCGGGCGCGTCGTGCACGCCGGACGTGATCGGCATCGCGGGCGTCGTGCCCGGCCGCGGCGTGATCGCCGCGCAGGCCCTGACGAATGACGCCGCGCGCCGGCGGGGCATCGAGATGCTGCGCGGCGGGGCGTCCCCGATGGAGATCGTCCGCGCCGTGACGGATTCCGTGTTCGATCCTGGGTTCGGCGCGCAGCAGTACGGCGTGGCCGCGCTGGGCCATGCGCCGGTCGCGTACACCGGCGCGGCCACGGAGGCGTGGATGGGGCACGCGCTGGACGCGGACGTCTCCGTGCAGGGCAACCTGCTCGTGGGCGAGCGCGTCGTGGGCGACGCCATGGCCGCGTATCGCGTTGCGGCGTCTGACACTTCGGAGAGCCTGGCCGACCGGCTGCTGCTCGCGCTGGAGGCCGGCGCCGCGGCCGGCGGCGACGCGCGCTGCCCGGGGCAGACGGCGCTGTCCGCGTTCCTCATCGTCGCCGGCCCGGACGATCGCCGCGACGCGCAGCACCTGCGGCTGTACGTCAACGGACAGTCGTACGGGGGCGCCAATCCCGTGGCCCTCCTGCGCCAGCGCTACGACGAGTGGCGCCGCCTCATCCGCGGCCACACGCAAGCGGGGATCAGGGTGATGGAGGGAAACGCCTGGATCGCGGCGAATGCGGTAGCCGGGTGGCCAGCGCTCCCCTGGAGCCAGCGTCCGGATTGCAGTCCGGACGGTGGCGGGACGGGTCTCGTTGCGCGGACGGGTCGTTGTTTATAGCGTTCAACTTGTCTGCGGGGAGACAACGTCGGACGCGGGAGGCGGTATGAAGAACTGGACGGAAGCGGACGCGCGGGAGCGCCTGGGAGAGGTCATCCGCCGTGCGGAGCGGTGCGGTCCCCAGCGGGTCGAGGGGCCAAACGGAAACGGGGTCGTGCTCAGCGAGGGTGATTTCGTGCGCATCCTCGCCGACGCCGGCCTGGACGAGGCGGAGCTTTGCTGCGAGGGCGGTGCGCCGGACGGAGAGCCCGTGAGCTTCGTGGAGTTCATGCGGCAATCGCCGCTGGCCGAGGCCATGCGGAGTGGGGAGTGGCCGTGGGAGTGGGACGACACCACGCGGACCTGGGTGCTGCCCGGCGATGCGGTTCCTGCTTGACACGAACCTCCTCTCCGAGACCGTGCGGGCGCGCCCCGATGCCGGCGTGACCGCGTGGATGGCCGAGCAGCCGCCGCACGAGATGGCGGTGAGCGCGCTCACCTTCGGGGAGATCCGCAACGGCATCGTCCGCATGCCCGACGGCCGTCGCAAGACGGAGCTGAACCGCTGGCTGTTCGGCACGCTCCCGGAGCAGTTCGCCGGCCGCGTGCTGCCGGTAGACGACCCCGTCGCGCTGGAGTGGGGACGGCTCACCGCCGAGGCGGAGCAGCGCGGTCGAAAGATGCACGCCGTGGATGCGCTGCTCGTGGCGACGGCGCTCGTCCGCGGTCTCATTCTCGTCACCCGCAACGAGCGCCACTGCGCCGGGTGGGGGGCGCCAACCATCAACCCGTGGTCTGACGGGACGAGTGACTGACTTCTTCAAGGGCCACGGGCTCGGCAACGACTATATCGCGCTGGAGCTGGAGACGCTGGGGCTGGAGCTCACGCCGCTCGCCGTCCGGCTCATCTGCGACCGGCACAACGGCGTGGGCTCCGACGGCATCCTGGCCCGCGTGCCGTCCGCCGCCGCGGACTTCGGCGTGCGCATCTTCAACCCCGACGGCTCCGAGGCGGAGAAGAGCGGCAACGGGCTGCGCATCTTCGCCGCGTACCTGCTGGAGCAGGGCGACGTGGACGTGCGCCGGCCGTTCACCGTGGAGACGCTTGGCGGCATCGTGCGGATGGAGATCCAGAACCAGTCCGACGACGGCGTGCTGGCCGTGGAGGTGGAGATGGGCACCGCTACCTTCCGCAGCGCCGACGTGGGCCTGCCCGGACCCGACCGCGAGACGGACAACGAGCCGCTGGAGTTGGACTCCGGCGACGTGGTCCACATCAACACCGTCAGCGTGGGCAACCCGCACTGCGTCGTGTTCCAGGACGAGCTGGACGTGGAGAGCCTGCGCCGCCGCGCGCCGCAGATCAGCACGCACCCGTCGTTCGCGCGCGGCGTCAACGTGCAGTTCGCCGTCCCCGTGGAGCCCGACACGCTGGACGCGTGGGTGTGGGAGCGCGGCGCGGGCGAGACGCGGGCCTCCGGCAGCAGCGCCTGCGCCGTGGCCGCCGCGGCCGTGCGCCGCGGCATGGTCAGCGAGCGGCAGGTGACCGTGCGCATGCCCGGTGGCAGCCTGCACGTGCACGTGCGCGACGACTGGAGCCTCGTGCTCAGCGGCCCCGTGGAGTCCGTCTACAGTGCGTACCTGAGCGACGGCATGCGGCGCCGGCTGGAGATGCTGGGATGAGCCTGGCCAAGCGCATCATCCCCTGCCTGGACGTAAAGGACGGGCGGGTGGTGAAGGGAATCCAGTTCGTGGGGCTGCGCGACGCGGGCGACCCCGTGGAGCAGGCCATGCGCTACGACGCCGAGCGCGCGGACGAGCTCTGCTTCCTGGACATCACGGCCAGCCACGAGGGCCGCGCGTCCATGCTGGACGTCATCCGGCGCACGGCGGACAGCATCTTCATCCCGTTCACGGTGGGCGGCGGCATTCGCTCCGTGGACGACTTCAACGCCATCCTGGGCGCCGGCGCCGACAAGGTGGCCGTCAACACGGCCGCGCTCACGGACCCGGACCTGGTGCGGCGCGCGGCGGACCACTTCGGCTCGCAGTGCGTGGTGGTGGCCATCGACGCGCGGCGGGCGGATACGGCGGAATCCGGCTGGGAGGTGTACACGCACGGCGGCCGCACGCCCACGGGCATCGACGCCGTGGAGTGGGCCGCTCGGGCCGAGGCGCTGGGGGCGGGCGAGATCCTGCTGACGAGCATGGACCGCGACGGCACGCGCGACGGCTACGACCTGCCCCTGCTGAACGCCGTGTCGGCGCGGGTGCGCATCCCCGTGATCGCCTCCGGCGGGGCGGGGGCGCTGGAGCACCTGGACGCGGCGCTCACGGCGGGGGCGCACGCCGTGCTGGCCGCGTCCATCTTTCACTTCGGCGAGTACACGCTGGCCCAAGCGCGCCGCTATCTGGCGGGACGGGGGCATCCCGTGCGCCCCTGAGGGCACGGAACGCGTCCGGAGCGGCCGCGTTTCCGTGCCGGCCCGGCTTTTGTAGTGAGTCTCGGGGTGGAGACCGTCTCCCCTGTAAAACGACGAGGAGCCAGACGTGTATCGTTCGATCCGTACCACCTTTGCCCTGTTCGCCGTGGTGGGCCTGACCGCGTGCGGCGGCCAGGCCGGCGCCGAGGCCAAGGGCAGCGACGAAGGCAAGGGCGCGCCCAACGACACCGCCAAGGGCGGCGCGGCCAAGGGCCAGCAAGCCCCGGCGCAGCCGGCGCGCCAGTTCGCGTTCGGCAACAGCGCGGCCGAGGCGCAGCAGTGCCTGCAGCGGCGCCAGGCGCGGCTGGACTCCGCGGCCTCCGCCCTGCAGGCGGACAGCGCCGCCAAGCGGCCGGGCGCGGGCAAGAACCCGCTGTTCGCCAAGGAGCAGAAGTGGTATCCGCAGATGCCGCAGTTCATGGACGGCAGCATCCTGCCCTGCAACCGCTTCGTGGTGTACTACGGCAACCCCAACTCCACGCGCATGGGCGCCCTGGGCGAGTACCCGCGCGAGGAGATGCTCAGCCGCCTGCGCCGCCAGGCCGACGCGTGGACCCAGGCCGATCCCAGCACGCCGGTGATCCCCGGCCTGCACCTGATCGCCGTGGTGGCGCAGGGCGACCCGGGCCCGTCGGGGCACTACCGCGCGCAGATGCGCGACCAGCAGGTGGACTCCATCTACCAGATGGCCAAGTCCATCAACGGCGTGCTGTTCATCGACGTGCAGGTGGGTACGGACGACATCCGCAACATCATGCCGCGCTTCGAGGAGTTCCTCAAGCGCCCGGACATCCACTTCGCGGTGGACCCGGAGTTCTACATGCGGGGCGGCGTGGTGCCCGGCCGGCGCATCGGCACCATGTACGCGGCCGACATCAACTGGGTGATGGACCAGCTCACGCGCATCGTGCGGGAGAACAACCTGCCGCCCAAGGTGCTCATCATCCACCGCTTCACGCGCGGCATGGTGCCCGACGTGGAGAACGTGCGCCTGCGTCCCGAGGTGCAGCTGGTGATGCACATGGACGGGTGGGGCGCGCCGTGGCTCAAGTACGACTCGTACCGCGACTACATCGTGCGGCACCCGGCGCAGTTCACGGGGTGGAAGAACTTCTACCACAACGACACCAAGAAGGGCGACCCGCTCACCACGCCGCAGGACCTGCTGCAGCTGTGGCCCGAGCCGCTGTACATCCAGTACCAGTAGCGGCTTCGGTGGGTGCGACGCTGGTGGTCGCGTAGGCGGAGGGGCTCCCCGGTGCGGATCGGGGAGCCCCTTTCCGTTGCCGTGACTTTCGCACTCCCGCACTCTCGCACTGCGGTCTTGGGCGTGTCCCTCCGCTGCGCTCCGGGCCGGGCTGCGCGCGCCGTAGGCAACGATACAACTGTTGCCAACGGCGCCGAGCCCCCGTCGCGTCAGGGCAACGATACTGCTGTTGCCCCGCCGCGCCGGGGTCTCGGCCCTGCGGGCGCGCATCCCTCACGCGACGGCGCGTCGCGCCGAAAAAAGGAAGGGCCCTCCTCGCGGAGGGCCCTCGTCGTATCGGGCGGCGCATCGTGCCGGGTGCCTCGTGCGCGAGCGGGATCAACTCCCGCACTCACGCACTTCCGCACTCACGCACTACCTTCAGACCGTCGCCATCTCACGCGTGTCCGCCCGCGCGCCGCCGCGCGACTGGTTCAGGCGCACCTCGTAGTCGCCGTGCTCCAGGTCGGCGTCCGGCGCGTTCCAGTCCGTCATCAGGGCGGTCACGGCCGTGAGCGCCGTCAGCCCCAGGAAGAAGTTGCGGGCGCGGCGGTCGTCGTCAAAGCCCAGCAGCCGGGGCAGGAAGGGAAGCGCCATGCCCAGCAGCACCTCCGTGGCGCCGTGGCCCTTGAACGGCACCATCCGCCTGGCGCTCAGCGGGTAGTCCGTCATGAGCGACAGGCCCAGGTATCCGGCAGCCAGCCCGTACGCCAGGTTCTCCGCCGTGCGCGGAAAGCCCAGCGCACGCGGCGCGGCGGCCGTCGCGGCCACCGTGGCGTAGTCCATCATCCCGTGCATCCGGCCGTTGATCGGTTTCTGCATCCGGTCCTCCTCCAGTGGAAAGTGGGCGGCGGAGCGGAGGCAATCGGCGTGCCTTTCCGTGCACGCAAATACGATCTTCACAACCGGTTGCGACGGGGCTCGCTCGCGTGCTCCTCAGCCTGTGCGGTCGCGGCGGCTGTCCGGCGCAGCGCACGGATGACCGGGTACCCTCCGATGCTCGTGAGCAGGTACGCGCGATCCCCCGCCGCGGCGAAGCCTTCAAAGTAGGGAAGTGGCTCGCTGTGCAGGTACGCGCCGGTTCGTAGATCGTAGTAGTCCAGCACGCGTCCCTGCTGCTCGGACCGGCCCCAGAAAGCCACCATCAGCTCACTTTCGCTCACCCCGATTCCGCGCGCGGCCTCGACGGAGCCGCTGACGCTCTCCCCCTTGAACTCCCCCCGTGGTCCGCGTCGCACTTCGGTGGCCGGCACGTCGTACCCCTCCACGTACGGGTACGCAGGCCCAAACCCCCCGCGCGAGTACCGAGTAAAGCCGCGTCCCAGCCGCAGCGCGAAGAGGCAGTCGTCCGTACCCGGGATGCTCACCAGCCATCCCTGGCGCGCCACCGCGCCGGAGGCGCCGTTCAGGTCCTTCCACGGCAGGGGAGGTGTTCCGACCGCCACGCCGGTGGCATCCACCCGAAACACCGGCTTGACCGGGCCAAAGCTGCGCACGAGGACGGAGCCGTCCGCCAGCGCGCACAGGTTGTCGAAGTACGGCGGCGCTGCAAGCGCGACGGTGCGGCGGAAACGGCCGTCCGTTCCAAAGACGGCCAGTCGCCCGTTTCCCGCGTCGGATACGATGACCTCGCCGCGCGGCGAGCGCGTGATGCCCTGTGGACGTTTCAGCTCGCCCGGTCCGCTGCCTTCGCGCCCGGCGAGCCACGCCACCGACCCGTCGGCGGCGCGTAGCGCCACCACGCGGCTGCCACCCCGGTCCAGCACGTAGACGTGCTCGTCGTCCGCCGCCAGGGCCAGGGGCTGGAGGAGAAACGTGTCGGCCGATGTCCCCCCAGCCGTCCAGGCGGGTGCCCAGGACGACGCGTGCATCACGCGCGTGCCGCTGTGCTCGTACGAGACCTTCTTGTCGCATCCGGTCGCCGCTACAAGGGCGAGGACCACCAGCGCCATTCGCCGCGTCACTCTCCACCTGTCCGCGCGCCGCGCGTCAGCACGCGAAGCGTCGAGGCGAGCGTCCTCATCTCGTCCTGCGTACGCGGTGCGGCGGCAACGAGGCGGACCCGGCTTTCGTCATCGAGCAGGACCAGCACGGGTGTGGCTTGGTAGCCCATTTGCCGTAGCCGGGACAGTGCTCCCCGGGGAGCTGCGCGGGTCCGGAACGGCAGATTCTGCCCCCGAAAACGCGCCGCGAGCCGGTTGGCGCTCTCACTGCCTCCCACATCGTAAACCACTGCCGGTGTGGTGCTGGAGAATTCGGCGCGCGCGAGCAGTTGGAGGAAGGCGAGATTGCTGGTGCAGTCTCGCTCCTGAAGGAAAACAGTCACGCGATCTCCAGCTCCGAAGCCGTTGGCGAATGGGTCGTCGCTGCTCGAGCGCAGCGCGAGCACTGCAGTGCAGCCCAGGATTGCAATGGTGGCGGTGGCCAATGCAAGGTCATAGGGCCGCCGCGTGAGACGGCTGCGCGTGCGCGGTTCAGGCATCAATAGGGGTCCGGTCCCGAGATGGGCCGATTGATTACCTCGCGGTACTCGTAAATGATTGGTTTGCACTCGAACGTCAGAGGATTGCAAGCAACATCGTAGCCATAGCCGCATACCGGTCCGGCTCCCACCGTGCTGCATACAGCTGCCTCGGCTCTCTCGGCGCGGGTCGCGATGAGGACGAAGCCTGCGCAGGAGGCCCAAAACAAACCGTGAGTGAATTGGCGCATGGGTGCCTGTGTAGGTTGAAGGGCGTGACCAGAAGCACACATGCAAAGTGTGTTGCTCTCAGATAAAGACGTCAAGGGTGATGCGTGTGGACGGATAAGCGGGAGCTCGGCTACTCGTCCTCCCACACGACAGGGTCGCCCACGCGGATTTCGCCATCGTCCAGTACCTCGGCGAAGGCGCCGCCGCTCCACGGCTCGGCGCGCATGGCGGCCTGCAGGCCGGGAAGCACCTCGTCCATCCGCTCGCATGGCTTGGTCTCGCCGCGAACACGCACGCGGCATCCGCCGATGCGGAGCACCCGCTCGCGCGAGTTCCCCAGACGAATGCCGCGCAGCAGGAGGTTGGCGCGGCGGGCGGACGGGGGCGCATCACCGCCCAGGGCGTCCATCAGCCCCTGCCACACCTCTTCCTCGATGAGCGTCACCTGCCGGCGGCGGCCCTGGTCGGCGTTGCCCACCAGCCCCCGCCCGGCGACGAGCGTGCCCTGGAGCGCCGTGTCCACCTTTCCGCGGTGTGCCCGCTTGATCCAGATCGCCGCCAGCTCGCCCATGAAAGTGCGTGAGTGCGTGAGTGGTTCTGCGTGGAGCCGGGGTCGTGTGCACGGACGCCGATCCCGTCGATCAGCAAACTCCCGCACTCACGCACTTCCGTACTCACGCACTTCAGTTCACCACGCGATGCCGTAGTCCTCGCCGTGATGGCTGCTGCCGCCCCAGAACGTGCCGTGTTCCCGGTCGAAGAAGATAGCGTTGATGGGGCCCGACGTCCGCTCCTCGAACGTGAGCTCGTAACCCATCCGCCGCAGCTCCGCGCGCACCCAGTCCGGCATGGACTCGGCCAGCAGCATGCGCCCGGGCCGCGACTCGTGCCCCCCGAAGCTGCTGCGCATCTGGAAGCTGTTCATGTTGGGCGCCTCGGCCGCCTGCTGCACGTTCATCCCGAACTCGTGCACGTTGAGAAAGAACTGCAACAGGTTCTGGTCCTGCGAGTCGCCGCCCTGCACGGCGAACGACAGGTACGGCTTGCCGTCGCGCAGGGCCATCGTGGGCGTGAGCGTCACGCGCGGGTGCTGGCCCGGGCGCAGCACGTTGTACGGCCCCTCGGCCGGGTCCAGGACGAAGCTCTGCATCCGCTGGCTGAGCCCGATCCCCGTGCGCCCCGCGATCACGGCCGGCACCCAGCCCCCGCTGGGCGTGACGGACACCACCCACCCCTCCGCGTCCGCCGCCTGGATGCTCGTAGTCCCCAGGTAGAACGCCTCGTCCAGCTCCCGCGACGCGCGCGGCGGCGCGGACACGCCGGTGCCCGTCTGCCCGCGGCGGTTCCAGTCGCGCAGGTACTGCGTGAACGGGTTGGTGCCGCCCTGGAACGGGTACGGGTCGCCGGGCGCGATGGTGGGATCGTTGCGCTCCCCGCCGATGAGGCGGCTGCGCTCGCGGGCGTACTCCTTGGAGAGCAGGCCGCGGATGGGCTCCTCGGGCGCCACGTAGGGGTCGCCGTAGTAGAAGTCGCGGTCGGCGAAGGCCAGGTTCATGGCCTGGTAGAGCGTGTGCAGGTAGCGGGCGCTGTTGTAGCCCATCGACTTGAGGTCGAAGTTCTCCAGGATGTTCAGCGCCTGCAGCATGGCCGGGCCCTGCGTCCACGCGGTGAGCTTGTAGACGCGCACGCCGCGGTAGTCCGTCCACACCGGCTCCTCGATCCGCACCCGCCAGCTCGCCAGGTCCTCCAGCGTGATCAGCCCGCCCTGCTCCTGCACGCCGCGGACGAGCTCCCGGGCGATGTCGCCGCGGTAGAATCGGTCGTACGCGGCCATGATGGCGTCCTTGCGCGAGGCGCCGCGGGCCAGCGCCTGCGCCTCGGCCTCCACCAGCTGCCGCAGCGTGCGCGCCAGGTCCGGCTGGCGAAAGATCTCGCCCGCGCGCGGCGCCTCGCGCTCCTCGCCCGTATGCGGCAGCATCACGCCGCGCGAGTACGGCCACTCGCGCAGCCGCTCGCGGTTGGCGTGGATGCTGTTGGCCGTCTGCGCCTCGATGGGATAGCCGTCCGCCATCTGGATGGCCGGCGCCAGCACGTCGGCCAGCGACATCGTCCCGTACTCCGCCAGCATCACCATCAGCCCGCCCGGCGTCCCCGGCGTGACGGCCGCGAGCGGACCGTACTCCGGGGGATACGGCATCCCGCGCGCGCGGTAGAGCTCGGGCGTGGCGCCGGTGGGGGCCACTCCCAGCGCGTTGAGGCCGATGACCTGCCCGGTGCGCGGATTGTAGATGAGCGCCTGCGTCTCGCCGCCCCAGCTGAGCACGTCCCACATGGTGGACGTGGCCGCCAGCATGGTGCACGCCGCGTCCACCGCGTTGCCGCCCCGCTGAAAGGTCATGGCGCCCGCCGTGGCCGCCAGCGGCTTGCCCGTGATGGCCATCCAGTGGCTGCCGTGCAGCACCGGCTTGGCCGTCTGCTGCGCGCCGGCGGACGCGGTCAGCGCGGCGGCCGCGACGGCGGCGAGGGGAAGCGAACGGCGGAGTGCGCGCATCATGGGCGACGGTCCGGGTGAGACGTTTGGACACGGCTTCGAGGGTGACCCGGACATTTTACGTCGCCTCTCCGGACCACACAAGTCACCTCCGGAGCGCTCGGCGCTCGCATGCCGCCAGCGCACAAACACATTGCTGTCAAGAGTTTTGTGGATCAGAAGTGTACAATATGTTCCATCGCGCGAGGGACATTCCGGCGGATGCGCGGCCGGTAAATGTCCTAGACTTGTGTGAAATGGAAACGGGACATATACTGGAGGTGGCGATGGCGTTCGCACTCGCACTGCCCGCCGAGTGGGCGGGCCAGGGGTGGAAGGTCAAGATCCGCGACGACGAACGGAACGAGGTCCCGCACGTGACGTTCCTGCGCCGTCGGCAGGCGTGGCGCATGAGCCTGCGCACGGGCGAGTTCCTGGACCGCGAGCCCGATCCGTCCGACGTCCCCGAAGAGCTCGCGGAGCGCGTGTGGATCAAGCGGGCCGTGCTGCGGCACAACTGGAACCTGATGTACCCGGAAAATCCGGTCTTCTCACGGGAGAACCACCCATGAAGCAGAGCCTTCTGCTGGTCGCCGATCCCCGCGCCGAGGCGTGGGCGGGGCGTGACTTTCCCGCCGAGCCTCTGCGCTCGCCGGACGACGTGCTGGGCGCCTTTGACCGCACCAGCGGCGCGCGCTCGCCCGTGGTCTGGATCGCCGACGGGGCCGCGCAGCTGTGCCCCCTGGCGCAGCACAAGCCGCGCTCCACGGCCAACCACCGGCTGCTGCTGCTCAACGGCGCCAGCTGGGAAGAGCGCGAGGTGCTCAACCTGGTGTTCCGCTTGGTGGTGTCACCGGGACAGGGAATGCGGCTGCTGCCCCCCACGGAGCTCAAGGACGTGCTCGCCGCCCCCGAGCGCGGCGATCTGGTGATCGGCGGGTTCGCCAGCGCGTGCGACGAGCTGGTGGTGCTGTACCGGGGCACCCTGGAGCCCCTGGTGGTGCCGTTCGCCTGGTTCCAGCGCCGGCCGGGGGTACGCCTGGACTTTGAGGCGCTGGGCGTGAGCGACTACGGCCAGACGGTCTCGTTCGGCGACCACGAAGTGTCCGTCGACAACATCCTCTACGAGCACGATCCCGCGTACCGCAAGCGCGCGCGGCAGCGCGAGCTGCAGAGCGACGAGTCGTTCGGCGCGTCCGTGCGGCGGCTGCGGCTGTCGCGCGGGCTGCGCCGCGGCGACTTCGAGGGCATCTCCGAAAAGGAGATCGCCCGCATCGAGCGCGGCGAGATCACCGCGCCCCACCGCCGCACCCTGGAAGCCATCGCCGCGCGGCTGGGCGTGGAGGTGGGCGAGCTGGGGGCGTACTGATTGCCGGATGGAGGACGCGTTCGAGTAGGATCCGGACAAGGACAGGCAGAACCAGGCGAAACATGGCGTCGACTTCTCCGAGGCGCAGTCGGTTTTTCTCGATCCCCTTGTCGAGATCCTGCCGGATTGTGATCATTCGACCAGGGAAGTACGGTCCGTCGCGCTCGGGATGTCACGGCTGCAGCGCCTGCTGGTCGTGATCTTCACGGAACGCGGGGACCGCATCCGAATCATTAGCGCACGAAGGGCAACGCGCCGCGAAACGACTGCGTATGAAGGCTGAGTACGACGACGAGATGCGCCGGGAATACGACTTCGCCGGCGCTGTGCGCGGCAGGTTCGCCAGCCGATGGACGCAGGAGCAGCGTGAGCGCATCCTGCGGGATTCCGCTGTCGGAACTGTGTGGGCGTGGCGGTCGTTCGCGCTGACCCGCGTGCAGAATCTGGAAGCCTCACTCTTCACGCTGCTGGTGCTGGGCACGGGCGCCAACCCGCGCCGGCGCGTGCGTCCGAACACGCGGGCGTTCGATGCGCGCCCGTCCCACGCCCTTTCCCGATTGGTGCGGGACCTGCGGCGCCGAGACGTTCTGCCGGGAGAGCTGGACCAGCGCCTCGATGCCCTGGTGCGTGAAGGCGAATGGCTGCTCGCCAACGATGCGGCTGGGGCGGACGGGAATTCCGCGGAGCAGCGCGCGCACGTGGAGCGCCTGGAGCAGATCGGGCGTGACGCAGATGCGCTGCGGGAGGCGGCGGATGGTCTCATCCGTCATCGCCTCGAGGCGAGCGGACTCTCCGTCCCCGAGATCGAGCGCAGGACGGAGGAGACGGCGAGGCTCTGGCTG
>NZ_DASURI010000935.1:0-2592 GCF_036280135.1 Longimicrobium sp. | reverse complement strand
CCCTAAAAGTGTATGGACTGCACACCCCTCCTTCCGCTATCTTCCAGGAGCTTGGAGCCATGACCGAGAGGAGGAAGCGGATGAGCATCGACGAGATCGAGGCGGTCGCGCTGGAGCTGCCAAGGGAAGAGCTGGACGAGCTGATCGACCGTCTTGCCGCGCACCGGGACATGCACCCCGGACTGGAGCAGGAGTGGCTCGATGAAGTACGCCACCGCGTAGCCCGGTATGACGCAGGCGAGGTGGAGGGGATTCCGATGGAGGAAACGCTCGCGAAGCTGCGCGCGATGCTCTGGTGAGGATCATCAACCTTCCGGCAGCCGACCGGGAGTTTGCCAGGGCGGTTGCCCCACATGATCAAGGAGGAGCGTCACCCGCAAGCGGCCAAGTTCGTCACGGAGATCGATCGCACGGCCGCCCTGCTCGCCGCCAACCCGTTTCTCGGAGCTGCGCGGGCAGACGGAACTCGTGGTCACGCCCTGACGGAGTTCCCGTACACCATCTACTACGTGGTCAGATCGAACGAGCTCGTGATCGCGGCCATCGCTCACCACAGCCGGCGAGAGGGATACTGGCGCAAGCGGCTCAAATCCCTGGGCTTGTGAGCAAGCGGGTCAGGCACTGCATCACCACAGGCCTTTCGTCGATAGGGTGAACGTGGCAGATCGAACAGTGTTGCCCCACAGCAAAGGCGACGAGATCGATCCGCGCCGTGCCAGCCGAGCACCGCCTCCGGCTGGAGGAGATGAGGTCCCGCCGGGTTACGCCGGTGCCGTTCGAGCAGTTGCTGGACGACCTCGACCAGTTCGCATCGAAAACGAGTGGTGAGCGGCACCGACGGAGGGCACAAATCTGCCAACTGGCCGTTGGGTGGGGAGCAGATCGGCGGGCTTCCTGGCGCGCCACGCCACCGCACAGGCGCTGGGTCCACACGGGCCCGGCGCCTTTTGCGTGGCCCACCCTTGGCGGTGGGCTCGCTGCTGACGGGGCTGCTCACGACCCTGGCGCTCGCGGCTGTCGCCATCGGGATGCATTTTGGCGCCCGCTCCCGCTAGATTCCGCATACTTCCGTCGCACGGGCCGGCCGCGCCTGGCACGTTCGGTGCGCCCCTAAAAGTGTATGGACTGCACACCCCTCCTTCCGCTATCTTCCAGGAGCTTGGAGCCATGACCGAGAGGAGGAAGCGGATGAGCATCGACGAGATCGAGGCGGTCGCGCTGGAGCTGCCGGAGCAGGAGCGCGCGGAGCTGATTGGCCGCCTTCAGGACAGCATCACGGACGACGGTTTGGACCAGGCGTGGCGTGCCGAGGTGCGCCGACGCGTGGCTCGGATCGAAGCCGGCGACGTCGAGTGGATCGACGGTGAAGAGGTGCTCGCGGAATTACGAGCCGATCCGTGAGATACAGGTTCACGAAGGAAGCTCGTGCGGACGTTCGTGAAGCGAAGGCATTCATCGGGAAGGACGACGACAAGAGGAAGCGCGACAAGTTCGCCGCCGCCGTGGAGCACGCGATCCACTCGCTCCTGGAGTACCCCTACCGCGGCTCTCCGTACGAGCTTCAGACACGCCGGATCATGCTGCTGGGCTTCGATTACGCGATGATCTACATCCCCACGAACACGGAAATCCAGATCGTCGCCGTGACGCACACCAGCCGGGACCCGCGGCACTGGCACCATTGTATCACGGGCGAACACAGCGAGTGAGGTGGGACCACCCGAGCGGATCTTCCGCCGTGTTCACTCTCGAAAGGACGAGGTCGTAGCAACGTGATCCAGATCGGCTCGCTGCCCCTGATCCAGACCGGCGTGGTGCGCGGCGCGTGCCCGCACGACTGCCCCGACACGTGCGCCATGCTCGTCCACGTGCGGGACGGCAGGGCCGTCCGCGTGCAGGGCGACCCGGAGCACCCGGTGACGCAGGGGTTCCTGTGCACCAAGGTGAATCGCTACGTGGACCGCACCTACCACGCGGACCGGCTCACCACGCCCCTGCGCCGCGTGGGCGCCAAGGGCGAGGGACGCTTCGAGCCGGCCACCTGGGACGAGGCCCTGGACGACATCGCCCGGCGGCTGAACGACATCCGCCACGGCGCGCACGGGCCCCAGGCCATCCTGCCGTACTCGTACAGCGGCACGCTGGGCAAGGTGCAGGGCGAGTCCATGGACCGCCGCTTTTTCCATCGCATCGGCGCGAGCCTGCTGGACCGCACCATCTGCGCGTCCGCGGGGAGCGCGGGGTGGGCCGCCACCTACGGCGACCGCATGGGCCCCACGCCCGAAGAGGCAGACAAGGCGCGCTTCATCCTTCTCTGGGGGACGAACACGCTCACCAGCAACCCGCACCTGTGGCCGGCCGTGCGCCGCGCGCGCGAGGCGGGTGCGCGGGTGATCGCCATCGACCCCATCCGCACGCGCACGGCGGCCCAGTGCGACGAGCACCTGGCCATCCGCCCCGGCACGGACGCGGCGCTGGCCCTGGGGATGATGCACGTCATCTTCCGCGATGGGCTGGACGACGCTGCCTACCTGCGCGACCACACGGTGGGCGCGGACGCCCTGCGCGCGCGCGCCGCCGAGTGGACGCCGG
>NZ_DASURI010000934.1:0-6426 GCF_036280135.1 Longimicrobium sp. | reverse complement strand
CCCCTGTAATCTGTCCCCTGTAACCCGCCGTTCCCCGCCCGCGGTCAGCCCGCCGCCAGCGCCGCGTCGATGGCCCCCAGGAACTGGTTCACGTCCAGCGGCTTGGTCAGGTAGTCCAGCGCGCCCGCCGTCCGCAGCCCCTCCACGCGCCGCGTCGTGGCGTCCGCGCTGATCACCAGCACGGGGATGTCGCGCGTGCGGTCGTCCGCGCGCAACTCGTGCAGCACCCGCTCGCCGGGCAGGTCCGGCAGGTGCAGGTCCAGCAGGATCAGGTCCGGCCGGTGCTCGCGCGCCAGCTGCAGCCCCAGGCGCCCCTGCAGCGCGGGGATCAGCCGGATCTCCGGGCGGTCGTAGAGGATGGTTTCCACCAGGTCCAGGTTGGCCAGGTTGTCCTCCACGTACAGCACCGTCCGGGCGGGGCGCGCCACCCGCTCCGGCCGCGGCCCCTCGGACCGGCCGGATTCCAGCCGCTCGCGGGGGCTTTCCGTCAGGGGCAGCTCCACCCAGAAGGTGCTGCCCTCGCCCACCGTGCTCTCCACCGTCAGCCGCCCGCCCATCACCTCCACGAGCCGCTTGGAAAGCGCCAGGCCAAGCCCCGTGCCCTCCACGCCCGAGCGCTCCGCTCCCAGGCGCGAGAACGCGACGAACAGCTCGCCCAGCCGGTCCGCCGGCACGCCGGGCCCCGTGTCGCGCACCCCCACGGCCAGGAACGGCGCGTCCCCGTTCCCCGCGGCAGGCCGGGCCAGCAGCTCCACGGTGCCGGCGGGGCGGTTGTACTTGATGGCGTTGGAAAGAAGGTTCAGCAGCACCT
Organism: Longimicrobium sp.; assembly: GCF_036280135.1. Classification (GTDB taxonomy): domain Bacteria; phylum Gemmatimonadota; class Gemmatimonadetes; order Longimicrobiales; family Longimicrobiaceae; genus Longimicrobium. The sequence goes on along the minus strand of NZ_DASURI010000934.1, from coordinate 5,615 downwards.
GCATCAGGCGCTGCTGGTCCGCGCGGACGTAGACGTCCGTGCCGTGCGGCGGCTGCAGGGACAGCTGAACGGGGCGCTGGTCGGCCGTGGGGCGCACCAGGGCCAGCGCCTCCGTAAGCAGCGTGCCCACGTGCACGGGCTCCAGCGAAAGCTGCTGCTGGTTGGCCTCGATGCGGGCGATCTCCAGCACCTCGTTGATGAGGTTGAGCAGGTGGCGGCCGGCCTTGAGGATGTGCTCCACGCTGCGCGCCTGCTCCGGCGCCAGCCCGTACCGCTGCAGCAGCTGACCAAAGCCCAGGATGCTGTTCATGGGCGTGCGCAGCTCGTGGCTCATCCGCGACAGGAACTCGCTCTTGGCCTCGTTGGCGGCCTCGGCGGCCTCCTTGGCCTCCTGCAGCGCCTGCTCGATGCGCTTGCGCTCGGTGATGTCGCGCACCATCCACAGGCGCCCGTACACCTCGCCCTCCGCGCTGGTGAGCGGCGCCGAGTAGCGGTCCAGCACGCGGCCGTCGGCCAGCAGGGCCTCGTGCCGGTAGGCGTTCTCCCTGTCGTCGCGCAGCCGCTCGATGGTGCGCCGGTACCCTTCCGGGTCCTTTGCCTGGGCGCTCACCCACTCCACCAGCTCCTCGTAGCGCTCGGGATCGCGCAGGTGCTCGGGGAGGTCGAAGATCTCGGCGTAGCGCCGGTTCATGTTGAGCACGCGGCGGCCCTCCGTGACGAGGATGCCGTCGATGGCCACGTGGTTCTGCGCCTGCAGCAGCGCCGTCTGAAAGCGCAGGGCCTCCTCGGCGCGGCGGCGCTCGGTGATGTCCGTCATGAAGCCGGCGAACATCCGCCGCCCGTCGATGACGTACTCGCCGAAGTTGATCTCCACGGGGAACTCGGTGCCGTCGCGGCGCAGCGCGGGCACCTGCACGCCCTGCCAGGGGATGCTGCGCTCTCCCGTCACCAGGTAGCGCCGGGTGCCGGCCATGTGCCCGTCGCGAAAGCGGTGGGGCATGAGCACGGTGAGCGGCTTGCCCACCATCTGGTGCGCCGGGTAGCCGAACATGCGGCTCATGGCGGCGTTCACGGCCAGGATGGTGCTGTCGGCGTCGATGATGATCACGCCGTCGGGGTCGGCGCCCACGAGGGCCCGGTAGCGCTGCTCGTTCTCGGAAAGGACGGCGTTCTCGGCGCGGGCGGCGTCCAGCTGGGCCTCCAGCTCCGCGACGCGGGCCTGGAGCTGCGCGACGTCGTCCGGCATGCCGGGCGCGGGGACGACGGTGGACGATGGGTCGGCGTGGCTCATGGGCGACGTCTGCGGACGCGGGAGGGTGCAGCGCTTCCTGCGGAGTGGCGCCGCCGCGGTCCGGCGGGCGCGCACATCGATCGGTGGGGATGCCGCGCGCGCGGATTCACGGCGCGCGCGGACGCGGCTGAAGGATAGGCACGCCGCGCCGTACCAACAAGCACCCCATCAACGAGTGCCCGTCCGGCGATGTGACAGGACGAAGGTGATCGGGGTTCTTGTCATATCAGGTGTCGGCCTTTCCTGTCAAAAACCAGCCTCTCTTGTCAGAAACCAGCCTTTCTTGTCAAAACCACGCCTTCCTTGTCACATCGGAGGCTGACCCTGTCACATCGAAGGATGACCCTGTCACATCTCTGACAGGGTTCAGGTGGCTCATCCCCCGTTCGCGGCGGGGAGGCGGGCGATGCGCTCCTCCACCAGGCGCAGAAAAACGGGCAGGCGGCGGTCCCAGAACTCCCACGTGTGGCCGCCCGGCACCTCGTGGTACTCGTACGCCAGGGGACGCGACGCAAGCGCCTGGGCGAAGACGCGGTTGCTCGTCAGCAGCCCGTCCGCCGCGCCCACGTCCAGGTAAAAGTACGGTGCCGACCCGGCGGGAATGCGGCCCACCAGCGCCACCAGGTCGTTCTCCGCGCGCGCCGGGCTCCCCGCCGGGCCGAACGCGTCGCGCACCGTGGGCGAGACGGTGTCGATGACGGCGCGGGGCGAGCCGGAGAAGCTGCCGACGAGCGAGAAGCGGCCCGGGTACTCGAGCCCCAGCTTGAGCGCGCCGTATCCCCCCATGCTCAGCCCCGCCACGTAGCGCGCCTCGCGGTAGGTGAGCGTGCGAAAGTGCTCGTCCACGTACGCCGGCACCTCCCGCGCGACGTAGTCCTCCCACCGCTCGTCCGGCCGCGCGAAGCTGTTGGTGTACCACGAGTTCCCCGCATCCGGCAGGACAACGATCACGGGGAGCCGGGCCGTGTGCGCCAGCAGGTTCGTGCGTCGCAGCCAGTTCCAGTGCGCGCCGTCGTGCCCGTGCAGCAGGTACAGCACGGGATAGCGCCGCGCGGACGTGTCGTATCCCACCGGCAGCACGACGACGGCGTTCCGCGGCGCGGGCAGCGAGCCGGGGATGGAGACGATCTGCACCCGGGTCGTATCGGCCGCGGCATCCTGCGCCTGCGCCCGCGCGGAGAGACAGGCCGCGAGCACGGCCAGAAGGGCGGCGACGAACGGCCGGCGGAACGCGCGAGGGAAGGACATCGACAGAAATGGATCAGCGGTGGGATGGGGATCTGCCTCAATAGAGAGCGCGATCCGCGCGAGGGCAACGACGCGGCCGCGGCGGATCGCATCATCCGGCTAACGCGGGAAGCAAACGAACAGATTTTCGCGGATCGGCAGGGCCCGCGCGGGGCGCCCCCTCCGGGCTCGCGGAGCTCGCCCACCTCCCCCAAAAACCCCTGGGGGAGGTTGAAGGGCATCGCGGAATAACTCGTAAGTCAGCTCGTGGACGAGGGACGGTTCGCTCGCCCGGGCGAGGTTCGCGCGGCGGCTCCCCAGAATGACGCGGGTCGCGGATTGGGGAGGTTGGAAGCGCTCGGGTTCTGCCACGCGACGGCCGGTCGCGGACCGGAGGAATCAGCAGGGGGACGGCGTCCCTTGGTAGAGAGGCTGCTTTCGGCGAGGGGACGGCATCCGATTTTTTTCGAAGAGGCATGGTGTCGGCTCCGAGGCGTGGAATCGGCCGGTGCACGTCATCCACCTGATCGCGATCGGTAAAGCGCAGCCCGCGCCGGATGCCGGGGCATCAGCGACGGAAACGCGCGGGAGAACGGCGAGGGCATACAGGCGTGTACGATCCGGTCTGACAAAATTCGCGCCCCGCTCCGACAGACGATTCCCCGCATCGCCTCTAACTTCTCCCCTCGTGGTCCCCGGCGCGCGCCGGGGGCGGACACCGAGAGATCGAGGAGAAGATGCTGGAATCGACTGCCCGCAAGCAGGATCCCGTTCCCGAAGCACACGCCCGCCCGGCCGCCGTCGCGCAGGCCGGCCCGGCGGCCGAAGGCTCCCCCTGGCGCGACGACCTGGGCGCGGGGCTCGTCGTGTTCCTGGTGGCCCTGCCGCTGTGCCTGGGCATTGCCCTGGCGTCGGGCGCGCCGCTGGCCGCCGGCCTGGTGACGGGCGCCGTGGGCGGCCTGGTAGTGTCGCGCCTGAGCGGCTCGCAGCTCATGGTGAGCGGGCCGGCCGCGGGCCTCACGGCCATCGTGCTGGCCGCCATCACCGAGCTGGGCTCGTACCCGGCGTTCCTGGTGGCCGTGGTGCTGGCCGGCCTGCTGCAGCTGGGGCTGGGCGCCGCCAGGGCGGGCGTCATCGGCTACTTCTTTCCCTCCAGCGTCATCCGGGGGATGCTGGCCGGCATTGGCCTCATCCTCGTCATCAAGCAGGTGCCGTACGCCCTGGGCCTGGGCCACGCCGCGCGCGAGACGCCCGAGGCGGGCACGGGCGGCGCGGGCGGCCCCGTGGCCGAGGTCTTTGGCCACTTCGCCAGCATCCTGCCCTCGGCGGCGCTCGTCGCCGGCGTGTCGCTGGTGATCCTGACGTTCTGGCCGAAGATGGTGTCGCAGCGCGTGCGGCGGATGCTCCCCGCGCCGCTGGCCGTGGTGCTCGTCGGCGGCGTGGGCGCGTGGCTGCTGGGGATGTTCGTCCCCGCGATGGCGCTGCCCCGCGAGGCCATGGTGACGCTGCCCGTGCCGCAGTCCATCGGCGAGCTGGCCACCTACTTCACCCTGCCGGACTGGTCGGCCCTGGGCAACCCGGCCGTGTGGCGCATCGCGGCCACGCTGGCCATCGTCGCCAGCCTGGAGTCGCTGCTGAGTCTGGAGGCCACGGACCGCCTGGATCGGCAAAAGCGCGTGTCGCCGCCCAACCGCGAGCTGCTGGCGCAGGGCACGGGCAACGTGCTGGCGGGGATGGTGGGCGGCCTGCCCATGACGGGCGTGATCGTCCGCAGCGCCGCCAACGTGGACGCGGGCGGCCGCACGTGGCGCTCGGCCTTCATCCACGGCGTGCTGCTGGTCGTCGCCGTCGCCAGCGTCCCTGCCCTGCTGAACCTGATCCCCCTGGCCGCGCTGGCCGCCGTGCTCATCCACACGGGCTTCAAGCTGGCCAACCCGGCGCAGCTGGTGGACGCGTGGAAGCGCGGGCCGCGCTACGCCGTGCCCTTCGTGGCGACGGTGGTGGCCATCCTGGCGACGGACCTGCTCATCGGCATTGCCGTGGGGCTGGCCGTGGGCGTGTTCTTCCTTCTGCTGGACAGCGCCCGCAACGCCTACTCGTTCGAGCGGCACGAGTCCGAGGACCACCAGCAGATCCGCCTGACGCTGGCGGAGGAAGTGACGTTCCTGAACAAGGCGCAGATCAGCAAGGCGCTGCAGACGGTGCCCGAGGGCACCACGCTGACGGTGGACGCCACCCGCTCGCGCCACCTGGACGAGGACGTGGTGGAGCTGCTGCACGAGTACCGCGACACGGCGCGCCGCCGCGGCGTGCACCTGGTGCTCAAGGGCGTACCCGGGCACGGCCCCGTGAGCCTGATGCACTGACCCGGCGACGCGACGAACGCACGGACCTGACAGAACCCTGAACCGGAGCCGCACATGTCGATCGATACGCTGCTGGAAAAGAACCGCGCGTGGGTGGAGCGCCACACGTCGGAGGACCCGGAGTTCTTTCGCCGCATCGCCGGCACGCACAAGCCGCGCTTCCTGTACATCGGCTGCAGCGACGCGCGGGTGCCCGTGAACACGCTGACGCAGACGGGCCCGGGCGAGCTGTTCGTGCACCGCAACGTGGCCAACCAGGTGGTGCCCACGGACGCCAACCTGCTGGCGGTGTTACATTACGCGGTGGACGCGCTGGGCGTGACGGACGTCATCGTCTGCGGGCACGAGGGGTGCGGCGGCGTGGCGGCGGCGCTCCACTCCGGCGCGCCGCTGCTGGTGGAGCACTGGCTGGCCGGCATCCGCACCACGGCGCGCATCCACGCCGACGAGCTGGACGCGCAGCCGGACGAAAAGGCCCGCCTGCGCCGGCTGGTGGAGCTGAACGTGATGGAGCAGATCCACAACCTGAGCCGCACGCCGGTGGTGCAGGCGGCGTGGGAGCGCGGGGCGGAGCTGCGCATCCACGGGCTGGTGTACGGGCTGGAGCAGGGGCTGCTGCGCGACCTGCACGTCACCATGGACGGCTCCGTCGCCGCCGGCGAGTTGCGCCGCGCCGGTTGAGGCTGGATTCGGGGGACCCTCGGAAGCGTCATCCTGAGGGAGCGCCGCGC
>NZ_DASURI010000933.1:0-2962 GCF_036280135.1 Longimicrobium sp. | reverse complement strand
GTCATCCGCGTCACGTGCTCCGGCGTGGCGCCGGCCTCGTCCAGCACCGCGCGCACGTTGCGCAGCGCCTGGCTCACCTGGCCCACGAAGTCGTCCGTCTCGAACTCCGCCGTCACCGGGTTCCAACCGATCTGCCCGGCGATGAAGACCGTGCGGCCGGCGGCATCCACCCCGTTGGCGTAGCCCTTGGGCGTGGCCCAGCCCTCCGGCTGGACGATGCGGTGCGCGCTCACGACGGCGTCCGCAGGCGAAAGCGCTGCAGCTTGCCCGTCTGCGTCCGCGGCAGGGCACCCACGAACTCCACGCGTCGCGGATACTTGTACGGGGCAATGCGGGCCTTGACCCAGTCCTGCAGCTCCTTGACCGTCGCCGCGTCCGCCGCGGCGCCCTCACGGAGCACCACGAACGCGCTCACCACCTGCCCGCGCTCCTCGTCCGGCAATCCGACGACGCCGCACTCGGCCACGGACGGGTGCTCCAGCAGCACGGCCTCCACCTCCGGCCCCGCGATGTTGTAGCCGGCGGAGATGATCATGTCGTCCGTCCGCGCCTGGTACCAGAAGTAGCCGTCCTCGTCCATCCGGTACGCGTCGCCCGTGAGGTTCCAGCCGTCCATCACGTAGCCGCGCTGCCGCTCCGGGTCGTCCAGGTAGCGGCACCCCGTGGGCCCCTGCACGGCCAGCCGGCCGATGGAGCCGGGGGGGAGCGGATTTCCGTCATCATCGATCACCCGCGCGCGGTAGCCGGGCACCGCGCGGCCCGTGGACCCGGGGCGAATGTCGTCGCCCGACGAGCCGATGAAGATGTGCAGCATCTCCGTGCTGCCGATGCCGTCGATGATGCGGATGCCCGTCGCGCGCTCGAACGCCTCGAACGTGGGCAGCGGCAGCGTCTCGCCGGCGGACACGCACTTGCGGAGCGACGACAGGTCGAACTCCTTCGCCTGGTCCGCCAGCGCGCGATAGGCCACGGGCGCCGTGAAGCAGATGCTGGCGCGGTGCTCCTGGATGCCCTTCAACAGATTGGGCGGCGTGGGCTGCTCGATGAGCAGCGTGGCGGCGCCGGCGCGCATGGGGAACAGCAGCAGCCCGCCCAGGCCGAACGTGAACGCCAGCGGGGGCGATCCGCAGAACACGTCCTCGGCCGTGGGCCGCAGCACGTGGCGGCCGAAGGTGTCGCAGCAGGCCAGCACGTCGCGGTGAAAGTGCATGGCCCCCTTGGGCTTGCCCGTCGTGCCGGAGGTGAAGGCGATGAGCGCCACGTCGTCCGCCGCCGTGTCCACGGCCTCGAACTCCGCCGGCTTCGTGGACATCAGCCGATCCAGCGATCCCTCGTCGTCCGTCCCCCAGGACACCACGCGCTGGATGACGGGCGCCAGGCCGCGCGCCTCGTCCAGGTCCGCCCTCAGCCGATGGTCCGTGAGCGCGAGGTGCACCTGCGCCTTTTCGGCGACGGTGGCCAGCTCGCGGGCGCGCAGCAGCGGCATGGTGGCCACGACGATGCCGCCCGCCTTGAGCACGCCGAACCAGCACGCGGCCATCATGGGCGAGTTGGGCCCCCGCAGCAGCACGCGGTTGCCGGGGACGAGGCCCAGGTCGTCGCGCAGCACGGCGGCGATGCGGTTGCTGCGCTCCACCAGCTCGCGGTACGTCCAGCGCCCGCCGTCCCACAGGATGGCGGGCCGGTCCGCGTGCCCCGCGGCCGACGTGCGGTCCAGCAGCTCCACGGCGCAGTTCAGGCGCGGCGGATACGCCAGCTCGGGCAGGCCGGACAGGTCCAGCACCGGCCACAGCTCGCGCGGCGGCAGGTGGTCGCGGGCAAAGGTGTCCAGGTGGGCGCTGGGTTCGGCGGGGACGTGCGTCTCCATCGTAGCCATGGCTCGCGGGGTCCGTGAGGATGCGGGGACGGAAGGTGCGGCGTTCACGCCGTGCGCGCAATCCGCGGACCGCGGGAGTCGTGGGCGGAGTTCACGCGCGGAGGGTCGGGTCTGGCCCGGACGCTGGGCGCCCCCCTCCCCGACCCTCCCCCACAAACTGCGTGGGGGAGGGAGGTTGGTTCGTGCACCGTAGTCAGGTTCCTGCGAAGCTCAGTCCTGGCGGTGGCTGCCGGGCGGGAGTCCCAGCAGCCGGTTCAGCTCCTCGAGCTCGGCGGGCGTCGCGCTCCGCAGGGCGACCTGCCCATCCGGGGCGCGCGCCTGCAGGAAGTCGGCTCCGGAGCCGAACCAGCCGAGCACCGCCTCGCCCTTGTAGAACATGACGTGCACCTGGTACGCCGGCGGCGTGTGCCACGATTTCAGCCATCCGCGCGGCCGCGTATCCACGAATGCCACGACGCGGGCGATGGCGGGGGGATCGGTGATGGTCGTCTCCACGATGCGCTCGCCCGACCCGGTGTGAACGCCCACCACGATGCGATCGGCGGATGCAAGCGGCTGGTCCACGCGCGTGCCCAGGATAGCGCGCGTGAGCGCCAGGTCCGTCATCCACAGCCCGGCCAGCAGGAACAGCCCGCGGCCGATCCATCGCATCCAGCGCGGTATCGTCATCCAGGAAGGTGTCTGACTCGTCGACTTCTCCCTTCCCCCATGCAGTTTATGGGGGAAGGGCCGGGGATGGGGGGCGCTCCGCAGGGGCAGGAACACCGCGATTCGGATGAATCCTATCCCTGCTCCTTCAGCAGCTGGCCGGCGATGACGAGCTTCTGGATCTCGCTGGTGCCCTCGTAGATGCGCAGCGCGCGGATCTCGCGGTACAGCGTCTCCACGGGCGCGCCGCTCACCACGCCGCGCCCCCCGAACAGCTGCACGGCGGTGTCGATCACGCGCTGCGCGACCTCCGTGGCGTACAGCTTGGCCATCGCCGCCTCGCGGGTGATGCGGTCCGCGCCGCTGTCGCGCGTCCACGCGGCGCGGTAGACGAGCAGCGCGCTGGCAGCCACCTCCAGCGCCATCTGCCCCAGCGCG
>NZ_DASURI010000932.1:0-2893 GCF_036280135.1 Longimicrobium sp. | reverse complement strand
CACGTGCACCGGTCGCGCTACCACCGCGCGGCGTTCGGCGCGGCGGCCGCGTACGTCCCCGTCGTCGCGCTCGTGATCAGCCTCACGCTTCTGCTGACGGACTGACGGACTGACGGCTCATCCCGCCGAATCTCGCGATCTAGGTCGGCCCGCGCCCCGGATGAAGGCGCGGGCCGGTCGCGTTCCGTGCCCTCCGCCCGAGCCCGCGCGGTCGGCATTCCGCGGGCGATCGCAGATCCAGGCCAGGCATCCTTTTCCTGATCGCGATCGGGTGGATGATGCGCACCGGCGGGTTCCGCGCTCCTAGGCCGATCCCATGCCTCTTTGAAAAAACGCGGATGCCGTCCCCTCGCCGAAAGCAGCCCCGCTCCCAAGGGACGCCGTCCCTCTGCTGGTTCCTCCGGTCCGCGACCGGCCGTCGCGGTGGCAATCATCGAGCTCTTACAACCGCCCCCCGCGGGGTCTTGGGGGAGGTGCGAACTTGGCAACGGTTTTCGAGTAGGTGTAGAGCCGTTTCTCACCCGTGCTGTCATTCTGAGGTCGGCGGGCGCCGGCTGAGACTGTCCCGTCGCGTAGTGCATCGGGCGCCGGCCGGCCGAAGAATCTGGTTGCCGGAGTGCACGGTCTCGCCTGCGCGCTGAGTTCGCGCGCGGGGTCCAGCACGGGCGAGGTCTGTGCGCGGCCCGACCAGATTCTTCGGTCGGAAGGCGCCCTTGACTCCGTGCGGCGGGACGGACCGCACCGGGCGCCTTCCTCCGCTCAGAATGGCAGCATGCATGGCCGGAAACAACTTCAAGCCCATGCGAGATCTGCTGTAAAAGCGAGCGGAGGGGGTGCTCGCGCGGAGTCTGCCACACGCTCGCGACGATCTTCTCAGGCTCCTGGGCCGCTGATCCCGCTAGCCAAATGCCCACGGCCGCCCTTCGCTCACTTCGAGGGCGGCCGTACTCGTGTCCTCGTCCGCGAAATGGCCTGATTTTGCTGATGACTCTCGTATGCTGTATACCACACGGGACCTGATTGCGACATCTCTGTCCCATGTTCGCCCCGTTCGTGGCGGATGTGTCTCATTTTGACGCGTGCCACTTGCCGTGAAAACATCCTAAGTAGCGATGGAATCGATGTTTACAATGTTTGTTGATTCCGGTCCACTCGTTGCCCAGATTACCGTACGAAAGATCGACACCTCGGAGTGACGGTAGACACGGCCATGACGCCCGAGCGGCAGCAGCTGGTGAAGGATAGCTGGGAAGCGGTGGAGCCCATGAGCGACGTGGCGGCGGCCCTGTTCTACGGGCGGCTGTTCGAGCTGGACCCCAGCCTGCGCCACCTCTTTCGCGGCGACATGACCGAGCAGGGGCGCAAGCTCACCCAGACCCTGTCCGTGGTGGTGCGCGGCTTGGACCGGCTGGAGGAGCTGGTGCCGGCCGTGGAGTCCATGGGGCGCCGGCACGGCGCGTACGGCGTGCAGGACAGCCACTACGAGACCGTCAAGGCCGCCCTGCTGTGGATGCTGGACCGCGCGCCGGGCCCGCGGCTCACCCCCCAGGCGCGCGACGCCTGGGCCGAGGCGTACGGCCTGCTGGCCACGGTCATGAAGCGCGCGGCGGCCCGCATTCCCGGCCTGCCCCCCACCGGGCCCGCGCACGGCGTTCGTGCCATTGCCGCGGACTGAGGATTGCATGGCACCGCGCGCGCCGAGAAAGCCATCCGTTCACCCGAAACCGCGTCCGCGGACGGGACGCGGTCACTTGCACCAACCGGAGTACTGATGGGCACGTCCTTTCGCCTGTTCGCCGTCCTGCTCATTGGACTGGCACTGGGCGCGGCCGCGGTATCCCCCCGGCACACCACCGGCGGAGGTTCCGCGGACTTCACGGGAAGCTGGATCACCTGGGCGGCCCCGGCGGCCGCGGGCGAGCGCCCCGTGTGCCGGCGCCTGCTGGTGGGCGACGCCGGCCCCGACGTGCGCGAGGGCGCGTGGGACGCCCCCGGCTGGAACGGGCAGGTGAGCGGCACCGTCAGCCGCGGCGACCGCGGCACCCTGCTGCGGGGCGAGTGGCGCGACGGGCAGATCGCCGGCACCATCGAGCTGGCCCTGCGCGACCCCGACACCTTCGAGGGCACCTTCAACGGCGCGGGCCTCCCCGCGCCCCAGCGGTGGAAGGGCGTGCGCGCCAGCGGCAGCACCGGCCTGCCCCACGTCCCCTGCCGGATGGAGAACTAGCCGCCGCGGGGCACCAATGGACCACGCGGAGGCACCCGCCTCCGCGCCGTTTTCCGCCCCGGCCGGCCGGTTCCGCCCTCCGCCGCTCCCCGGCCGCCTGTTTACAAAGCGTTGCGGGGTTGACGCTTTCCCGCCGTTCGCCTAGCTTTTGGCCCATGCCGAGACCCGAGCCCACCGCCCGCGCCACCGCGTCCGCGTCTACCGCGGCCGACACCGAAGGCACCCTGCGCCTGTCCGTGCTCAACCTGGCCCTGCTGGGCGCCGGGCTGGCGGCCATCGTCGGGGGCTTCATGCTGCTGGGCGGCGGGAGCATCACGGCCAGCACCCTGCTGCTGGTGCTGGGCTTCGCGGTGCTGGTGCCGCTGGGCATCATCCTGTAGCGGCACACACGCGGGCGCTTAGCTCAGCTGGTTAGAGCACCGGTTTTACACACCGGGGGTCGGGGGTTCGAATCCCTCAGCGCCCATTCCCCATCGGAGCTTTCTTCGCGCGCCGGCATCCCGGCGCGCGGACGTTTTTTCATCCGCCCCACGCACATTTCGGGACGTACGGTCTACGTCCCCGCTTTCCATGACCACGCAGGCATCCTCCCCGCATCCCCCCGCGGCAGAGTCGTTCCGGCCTTTCTTCGACCGCCATCCCGAGCCCATGTGGGTGGTGGACGAC
>NZ_DASURI010000931.1:0-2087 GCF_036280135.1 Longimicrobium sp. | reverse complement strand
CAGGCGATCGGCTTCGCCGTGATCCAGCAAGGCCACCGCGTCCTCTATCGCGAGGCGCATGCGCTCCTGGAGGAGCTGGTCGAGGCCCAGCTCGCCGGCACCCGCAAGGCCTACCTCGCCGCCGTCACGACCGTGCCGCTGCTCATCATCGACGACCTCGGCATGCGCAAGCTGCCGCACACCGCCGCCGAGGATCTCCTGGAGATCGTGATGCGCCGGTATGAGAGGGTCTCCACGCTGCTGACTTCGAATCGGCCCGTGGAGGACTGGGGGAAGCTCCTCGGCGATACCGCGGCCGTCACCGCGATGCTCGACCGCCTGCTCCACCACGCCCACGTCCTCACGTGCGGGCCGCGGAGCTGGCGGACCCGCCTGCACAGCGAGCGGAGCGCCTCCTGAGCGGTCGACGTCGGAATCACGCGGCGCGCTTTGGCGCAGGAAGGCGTCGATCTCGATCGGGGGGGTCTATCTCGCTAGCTGTGACGAAGCAAGAGGTTGTTCACCCAGGCCGACCTTGGGACAGTAATGGCTGCCAAGTCAAAACTGACCCGAGACAGGAGGCCTGGATGAACATTCACAAGAATGCCCGACTCAGCCCGTACCGTCGAGAAGAACTGGTGGCCCGCGTCGAGCAGGGGGAGGCGTTGGGGGCGGTGGCCCGGGCCCTGGGCGTCTCTCGGCAGACGGCCCGCAAGTGGGTGGCGCGCAAGCAAAGCGTGGGGATCCCGGACAGCCGGGCGTGGGCCCAGGACCGGTCGAGCCGCCCCGCGCACAGTCCCCGGGCGACGGAGGCGCGGATTCAGCTGGGGGCCCGGGTCCTGCGGCAGCAGCAGTGGACCTGTGCCCAGATCGGGGCGGCGGTGGGCCGGAGCCCGGCGACCATCGCGCGGATTCTGCGGCGCAGCGGCCAGTCGCGCCGCGGCCGGTTGACGCCGCCGCCGCTGGTGCAGCGTTACGAGCACCCACGGTGTGGGGATCTGCTGCATCTGGATACGAAGAAGCTGGGGCGGATCGCCGGGGTGGGGCACCGGATCACGGGCCAGCGGCAACAGCGCGCCCGGGGCATAGGGTGGGAGTATCTGCACATTGCCATCGACGACCACTCGCGCGTGGCCTACATGGAGCTGCTCGCTGACGAATGCGGGGAGACGATGAGCGGGTTTCTGCGGCGGGCGCTGCAGTGGTTTCGCGCCCGGAGGGTGCGGGTCCGCCGCGTGCTCACGGACAACGGCTCGGGGTATATCTCGCGCAGCTTTCGGGCGACGTGTCGCGCGCTGCGGGTGCGCCATCGGCGGACCCGGCCGTATACGCCCCGCACGAACGGCAAGGCGGAGCGCTTCATCCAGACCAGCCTGCGCGAATGGGCGTACGCCCGGCCGTACTACACCTCCGCCGACCGCGCCCATTGCCTGCCCGGGTGGCTCGAGCATTACAATACGGCCCGGCCGCATAGCAGCCTCGGCGGGCAACCACCCATGAGTCGGCTCCCCGGGGGTAACAACCTCATGCTCGTTCACAACTAGCGCGTGACCGCCCCCCAGGCCGTCGAGGTGATCCGGGAGCAGTGTGGCGTGGAGCCCACGTTGGAGGCGGGCGTGGTGACGGTGCGCGTCCCCGCCAGCCGCTGGCAGGCGGTGGCCCGTACGCTCAGGGACGAGGTGGGCTGCCGGTATTTCAACTGGTTGAGCGCGGTCGACTGGAAGGACAAGGGCCTGGAGGTCGTCTGTCGCCTGGAGGATCTCGAGCACGGGCTCGTGGTCATGCTGCGCTGTGAGCTGCCCCCGGGGCAGGCGCACTGCCCCACCCTGAGCGGACTGTTTCGCGGGGCCGACTGGATGGAGCGCGAGTGCTATGACCTGCTCGGGGTGACGTTCGACGGACACCCCGATCTCCGTCGCATCCTGCTCAGCGAGGACTGGGAAGGGCACCCGCTGCGCAAGGACTACGCCGTCGACATGCCCTTCACCCCGTACCGCTGACGCGGCCCCGCGCGCCAAAGGAGCCCACGCGATGATCTACGAGCTCAGGACGTACACGCTGGTTCCCGGATCCCAGGGGCAGTACCTCAAGCTCAACGCGGAGATCGG
>NZ_DASURI010000930.1:0-12741 GCF_036280135.1 Longimicrobium sp. | reverse complement strand
ACGGCCCGCGCCGCCCCCCGCGACTCCGCTTCCGCCCCGAACGACGCGGCGGCGGATTCGGGGGATGCGACGGATTCGGCGGACGTGGACGCGGCGGATTCGCTCCTTTCGACGGGAGGGACGCCGTGAAGGGACGCAGGCTGGAGGCGATGCTGTGGGTCCTGGCCCTGCTCGTCCTCGTCCTGGGCTGGCAGCGCTGGCGCCGCGCCGAGCCGGATGCCGACGCGCCGCCCAGCGCGCTGCAGGCCACGCCGCCGGAGCCCCGCGCCGTGCCCCGCGCGCGATTGGCGGCGGCGGGGCGGGCCGTCGTGGGCGGCAACCCGTTCCGGCTGGACCGCGCGCCGGCGCCCATCGGCTTCAACCAGCCGGGGGCGATGATGCCCGGCATGCCCGCGCCGTACGTGCCGCCGCCCCCGCCCCGGCCGCAGCTGGCCGTGACGGGCATCGTGGGCCCGCCCTGGCAGGCCGTGATGGAAGGCATTCCCGGCCGCGAGGGCACCTCCGTGGTCGTGCGGCGCGGCGACGTGTTCGGTGACCTGAGGATCAGAGACGTGACCCGCACCACGGTGGTGGTGTCGGCGCCCGACACCACCTGGCGACTGACGGTAAGACGATGGCAGTAACCCCCCTTCGACGATTTCTGCTGCCGGCGCTGCTGTGCCTGGCGGCGCCCCCGCTGGCCGCGCAGGACCCCGTCTCGGCCAGCGCGGAAGGCGTGAACGTGAACCTGGTGAACGTGGACCTGCGCTCCGCCGTGCAGATGCTGGCGCAGTACGTGGACGCGCCGATGTTCTTCTCCACCATCGGCGACCACCGCGTCACCTTCACCAGCGGCCGCCCCGTGGCGCGCCAGGACGTGCTGGGCATCATCCGCAACCTCGTGGCGCAGTTCGGCTACGTGGTGGAGCAGGTGGAGGGCGGATCGTACACCATCCGCGCCGCCCAGCAGCCGCAGCAGCCCGCGGCGCCCGTGCAGACGGCGTTCCCCGTGCCGGGCGGGCCCGGCGGCGGCTCGCTGGCGTCGGCCAACGGCATGGAGCTGTTCGTCATCCGCCTGCGGCACGCGCGCGCGGCGGACGTGGCCGCCACGGTGAACCTGCTGTACGGCCGCGGCGGCGCCGTGGGCGAGATCGGCAGCCAGCGGCGCGGCACGCTCAACGACCAGCTCAACGCCAACCGTGTGTCGCCGTACGGCGAGCAGCCGCCGCAGGTCACGGCCGGCGGCACGCCGTCGGGCAGCTTTGGCGGGGAGGTGGTGATCGTCCCCGACTTTCGCACCAACTCGCTGCTGGTGCGCGCCGCGCGGGCGGACTACGAGCTCATCCGCGCCGCCGTGGAGCAGGTGGACGTGCGGCCGCTGCAGGTGCTCATCCAGGCCACCGTGGCATACGTCAGTCGCGACTTTACCCTGGAGTACGGCCTGGACGCGTCCACGGAGAGCGATGCGCGCCTGCCTGGATCGCGCAACACGCGGTTCGGCGGGCAGACGGTCGGCAGTGATGCCACGGACCTGGTGATCCGCGCGCTCAACGTGGGCGGCATCGACCTCAACCTCATCCTGCGCGCGGGCGAAAGCCGCAACAACGTCGTCATCCTGGACCGTCCCATCATCCTGGCCGCCAACAACGAGGAGGCCGAGATCGTCGTGGGCGAGCAGCGGCCCTTTGTGCAGGTGCAGCGGTCCACGGACGGCGGCGTGCTGGACGAGGTGGTGCAGTACAAGGACGTGGGCACCAGCCTGCGCGTGCTGCCCACCATCAGCGCCGACGGCTTCGTGCAGCTGCAGGTGACGCAGGAGGTGAACAGCGCCTCCGAGGCCGCCGTGGGCACCATCAACGCCCCCGTCATCAACACGCGCTCGGTGAGCACGGAGCTGCTGGTGCGCGACGGCTACACGGCCGTGCTGGGCGGGCTGAGCGGCTCGGAGCGCAACCGCACCAGCGGCGGCATCCCGTTCCTGTCCGACATCCCGCTCATCGGCGGGATCTTTGGCCGCAAGCTGCGCAGCAACGACGAGTTCGAGCTGTTCGTGTTCATCACGCCCCACGTGATCTACTCGGACGAGGACATGCAGGACGCGGCCGAGCAGGTGCGCACCCGCCGCAACATGCGCCGCGCGCTGGGCAAGCAGCCCGAGCTGATCCGGGCCGCGCCCGCGGACAGCGCGCAGTCTCCCGCCGCGCTCCCCGCGCAGCCGGGTCAGCCGGTCGCGCCGCAGTCCCAGCCGTGAGCGGGGAAGGGAACGGCATTCTCACGCAGAGGGAGCAGAGGCAGCAGAGTACTTCATCGTGGTACGCCGCCTCCTCCGCGCGTCTTTCGACCCGTCCCCCGGATCGGTCATCCTGAGGAGCCGCCGCCTCCCCTTGATGGGGTCAGGATCCATGGCGGCGACGAAGGATCTTGCCCGCGAAGCGACAAGCCGGCTTCATGGAGGACGGTCTCGCGGGCGCACCCCAAGATCGGTTTCGCGCGGAACGGTCTGGCAACACTGATTCAGGAGATCCGTCGGGAGCCCATGAGCATGGATGATGATTCGCTGGAGACGCTGGACGCGCTGATCGCGGGCTTCCTGGCCGGAGACACGCCGTTCGAGACGCTGGAGGCGCGCTTCAGCACCGTCTACCTCTTTCTCCCCGACCACGCCTTTCCCGACGTGCAGACGGAGGTGTGGTACGGCGTGGTCCACGAGCGCGTGGAGCGCACGATGCCCGAGCCGTCGCCGGACCAGCGCCGCTCCGGCTGGCGCTCCGTCGCGGAGCTGCGCGCGTGGCTGACGGACGCCGTCGCCATCAAGCCGCGCGTCGAGTGACCCGGCCGACCGCGAGCGTGCCGGTCGCAGGACCCAACGATCGGACGAACATCATGCCGCGATCTCCGCACGTTCGAAGCACCCTGATCGGCGCGGGCGTGGGCGCCATGCTGGCGACGGCGCTGCACCTGTGGATTCTCTACGCCACGCACATTGCCAGATGGCCGTTCGAGAGCATCGAGATTTTTTCGGTGCTGGGGTGGTTCCTGCTCGGTGCCCCCGCCGGTCTGCCCCTGCAGTTCGGGCTCGAGGCGCTTCCCGCCCATCTGCTTTACCCCGGAATGCTGGTGAGCATCGTGGTGAACTGGAGCCTCCTGTTCTGGCTCGGCGGCTGGTTTCGCCGGAGCCGCGCACGCGCGTAGCGGATCGCATTACATCGGAACGAAGAATCGCCCCGCCGGCAGCGTGCCGGCGGGGCGATCCTGCATCATCCATCGTCGTCGTCAGCGGCCGGGGGACGGGAAGACGACGAGGCTCTCGTTGCCGTCGCGGTCCACGGCGGCCACCCCGAAGAAGTAGTTGTCGATGATGACGTTCTCCAGCGTGGTCTCCGTCACGTTGCCCACCCAGCGCGAGTAGTCCCACGTGGGCGACGTGGCCCGGCGCCAGTACACGCGGTAGCCGGCCAGGTCCGCCGCATCCACGGCCTTCCAGCGCAGCGAGGTGTTGGCCGAAAGCGCGCCGCGGATGGTCACGCTGTCGGGCGCGGCGGGCGCCCAGGCCAGCGACGCCAGCGTGGCCGCGTTGAGCGCCGTGATCTTGCCCGTGTACACGTAGTCCACCATGTCGGGCGTGTCGCCGTAGACGATGCCGTTCTCCGTGCGCAGGTCCTGGTGCTGGCGCGTGTAGTCCTCGTACATCTCCGTCAGGCGCACGGCGGGAAAGCCGGCCTGGAAGAACGGCGTGTGGTCGCCCCCGCGCCCGAAGCGATCAAGGCGGTAGATGACCTCCACGTCCAGCTCGGGGACGTAGCGGTCCGCCGTGCGGTCCACGTAGCGCGCCAGCTGCCGCGACGACACGTCCAGCTCGCCGCCGCTGTAGAGGAAGCGGCGCAGCTCCGCGGCGGGCGCGTCCGTGGGCACGCCGGGCGAGAAGACGCGCATGACCGTGTTGCTGGCCTGCCCGCCGATGCCGCGCGTGTTGCCCACGATGTCGTTGTTCAGCACGCCGGCAATGCGCCAGCCGTTGGCCTGCGCGTGGCGCACGAAGATCTGCGCGCCGTTGAGCCCCTGCTCCTCGCCGGCCAGCGCCGTGTAGACGATGGTGGCGTCGAAGCGGTGCTTGGAGAGCACGCGCGCGGCCTCGATGGCGGCCGAGGTGCCCGACGCGTCGTCGTTTGCGCCGGGCGCGTCGGCCGTGACGTTCATCACGTCGGTGACGCGCGAGTCGAAGTGGCCCTGGACGATGAGGTAGCGCCCGGGATCCGTCTGGCCGCGCTGGATGGCCACCACGTTCACGACGCGCGTGTCAGTGGGGATGCGGGACTGCGGATTTCCGGGCACCACCTCGCCCACGTACATCACCTCCAGGCACCCGCCGCACTCGCGGCTGATGCGCTGGAACTCGTCGTAGATCCAGCGCCGCGCCGCGCCGATGCCGCGCGTGGCCGACGTGGTGTCGCTCAGCGTGTGGCGCGTGCCAAAGCCGGCCAGCCGGCGCACGTCGCTCTCGATGCGCGTGGGCTGCACGGCGCGCACGATCTCGTGGATGCGCGGGTTCTCGCCGCCGGGCCCCTGCCCGGACGGGGCGGCGGGCGATTGCTGGGCCTGCGCGCCCGCGGCGGCGAGCGCCAGCAGGGCGGCGGATGCAAGGGTCGGAACGCGATGCACGGAGCTTCTCCGGGAGCCGTTGGTGTTTGTGCCTTTCGGGGTATACAGAATACTGATTGCTGGGTGCGCGGCAACGTTGGGGCCAGGACGGCAGGGAATAGGGAATAGGTAATAGGTAATAGGGAATAGCGGGCAACTGACCCAAACCGCGGAACTGCCGGTTACGGGGGACAGGGTACGGTGGACAGCGGGCAACTGCGGTGGGGGGCGGTGGCAGGCGTCGGTCGGTGCACGGTGCCGGGACCTCGCCGGAGCGGGTAAACCCGCCGCTGGGACTGCGGTAAGCCCCGTCTCGCGCTGACGCGCTCTGCGAACGAGGCTTCAACTGCGTGAACCCCCGGCCCGGTGCACGTCGGCCGGCCTGTGCTGGGGCAGTCCGCGTAGGCGGACTTCGTGCCTTTCCAGCGGAGAATTCATTCGCTCCGGCGCGGGGCACGCCATTATTCGTGTGGCCCGGACTGCGCCGCAGTTCAACCTCCCCCAGGGGTTTTTGGGGGGAGGTGGGCGAGTTTTACGAGCCCGGTGGGGGCGCCGCTCGGACTCTGCCTTCCGCATGATGTTCGATCCGCACTCACGCACTCACGCACTCACGCACTCACGCACTCACGCACTCACGCACTCACAAGGCGCGCGGATTGCACGAGGCTCGCGGCGACGAGAAGCCGGAGCGCGACGGATTACCGGAGGGCGGATGACGTACGGCGGGATGTACGACGTGGTGGTGATCGGCGGGGGGCCCGCGGGGCTCTCGGGGGCGCTGTGGCTGGCGCGCTACGGCCGCAAGGTGCGCGTCTTTGACCGCGAGGAACCGCGCAACGCGGACACCTGGGCCGTGCACGGCTACCCCGGCCGGCAGGATATCCCCCCCGCCGAGTTCCGCAAGCTCGTGCGCCTGCAGGCCGTGGACGCCGGCGCCGAGTACGAGCCCGCCTGCGTCCTGCGCGTCTCCGGCGAAAAGGACAACTTCGAGGTGGAGCTGGACGACGGCCGCGTCTTTGGCGCGCGGCGGCTGCTGCTGGCCACCGGCCTGCGCGACATCATCCCCGAGATCCCGGGACTGCCGGACTTCTACGGCAAAAGCATCTGGCACTGCCCGGACTGCGACGGGCCGTCGGTCAAGGACTGCAAGGTGGGCGTCATCGGCTGGGGGCGGCAGATCGCGGCCTTCTGCATGTACATGCTGACCTGGACGGACCGGCTGACCATCCTCACGCATGGCCATCCGCCGGACCTGGAGGAAAAGGCGCGCGCGGCCCTGGCCCGCTGGAACATCCCCGTCCGCGAGGACGTGATCGACCGGCTGGAGGGCAGGGACGGCCAGGTGGAGTGCGCCGTCTTTCACGACGGGGCGTCGGAGGACTTCGACGCGCTGTTCTTCCACGTGGCGTCCGGCCCCGGCGCGTCCTTTCCCGCGGACCTGGGCTGCCAGGCGGACGAGGAGGGGAGCCTGGAGATCGACAAGGACCACGAGACCACGGTTCCCGGCGTGTATGCCGCGGGTGACATCACGCCCGGCTCGCGCCTGGCCATCCGCGCCGCGTCCGAGGGCGTGCGCGCGGCCATCGGCCTGCACAAGTCGCTCATCGGCGACGACCGCCGCATCGGCTGAACGGCAGTGCGTGAGTGCGGAAGTGCGGAAGTGAAACGAAGCGGGGCTGATGATCTCTCATCAGCCCCGCTTCGCGTTTCCCCGCAGTTGCAGGCTGTCCCCTGTAACCTGCCCCCCGTAACCCGCAGTTGCAGGCTATTCCCTATTCCCTATCACCTATTCCCTGCGGTCATCGCGACTGCGTATCCGCCCGCCGCTCCACCGGCGCGTTCTCGGGCCACAGCCGGTGCCGGCCCTTGAGCATGGGCGCCAGCGCGGCCAGCATCCCCGACACCGTCTGGTAGCGCTCTCCCGGGTCCGTGGCCAGGGCGCGCAGGATCACCGTCTCCAGCTCGCGCGGCAGCCCGCTCACGTGCGCGCGGGGCGGAAAGGGCGCGTGCTTGATCTGTGGATACCGCTGCTCCAGCTCCTTCGTCGTCAGGTCGCGCTCGCCCGTCTGCGGCGTGCGCTGCACCACCCGGGCCTCGGGCTCGTCGTCGTCCTCGTCGTCGAACTCGTTCCAGTCGTCCTCGTCCTCCTCCACCGGCTCCTCGGTGGGCCACTTGCCCGTCACCAGCTCGTACAGCAGCGCGCCCAGGCCGTACACGTCCGTGGCGGCCGTGAGCGGCTCCTTGAGCACCTGCTCCGGCGCCATGTACGGGGCCGTCCCCAAACGGTCGGCGGGGCGGCGGATGGGCTCGATCTCCCGCACCACGTCAAAGTCCAGCAGCACGGGCACCCCTTCGCGCAGGTGCACGTTGCCGGGCTTGAGGTCGCGGTACAGGTATCCGCAGCGGTGCAGGTAGTGGATGGCCGCGCCCACGTGCATGATGGCGCGGATGGCGTCGGGCAGGTGCAGCCGGCGCTTGGGCAGCCCCTCCAGCACGTCGAAGAGCGACGGGCCGGCCAGGTACTCCATCAGGATGTACGGCCGCCCGTCGGCCTCGTCCGCGCCAAAGAGGCGGACGATGTTGGGATGCCGCAGCTTTTCCAGCACCTCGGCCTCGCGGCGGAACGCCACCGGCGCCACGCCGTCCTTGATGAACTCCGGCCGCGCGATCTTGCCCGTGAGCGCGCACCAGTGCCGGTTGCTCCACACCTGGTACAGCTCCGTCTGCCGCCCGCACGCCAGGTGCCCGATGACGGTGAGCTCGCCCACCTTGTCGCCCACGGAGAGCGAGAACTTTTCGCGCGGCCGGGCCGGGTCGTGGGTCCAGCGGCGCGCGGCCGCCAGTCCCTGGTACCGCGCCCGCGCGACTGCCGCTCGTGTCATTCTGCTGTCCTGGAACGAGTTGCGGGACGTGAACGCCGTCCCGCGCGCCTTGCATGGGAAAATACCACGTCCCATCTACGCAACGGACGTACCCCGCGCCGCCCCGCTCCGTTTCGGCCTGCGCCCCTGACGGAAAACGGACCTCCTCCACTGCCGTTCTCTGCGTCCTCCGCGGCTCTGCGTGAGAATGCAGTTGCCGTAAACGTTCGCGAAGCCGGGGGCCGGTGAGGAGGCGCGAGCCCGAACCGTTCCCCGCTGAATCCGTTGACCCCGTGTGAGACCGCCGGTCCCGTCCCTTTCGAGAATCCCGCCCGCCCGGGCTGAAAATCTCCACCGGATATCGAAACGTCTCCCTCGTGGACGGGCGGCCACTTTGCCCCCCGTGTACGGCGCGAATGTTTGCGCCCCACCGTGCAATGACGCCAACACACATGCACATGAATTACACCCACTTCGGGGCGGTGGAAACGTGTGCAATGTGCACGCGTACGATTCGTACGGCAATCCGTAAGTAGTCTATCCACAGATACTTAGGTCGATTATGCCGGAGGGTTGTTTCGGGGATTATTCGGTATTACTCTTGCTTGTGCCAGCGGTGTCCCCAACCGCTCGGCGTACACTTTGTCAGGACCATTTCCGTGAGTGCCGCAGTCGACCTTCAGCTCCTTCGCGCCAACCTCGAAAAGCGCTTTGGCGAGGCCATTGTCCCCGTACCGGGACAGGCGCCTTCGCGGGAGCGCCCGGGCTTTCGCACGGGCGTGGCGGCGCTGGACGCGCTGATGCCGGGCGGGGTGCAGCGCCGCGCGCTCACGCTGTGGGCCGGCGAGGCCACGTCGGGCCGCACGGCCGCCCTGCGCGTGCTGGTGGAGGCCGCCTGCCGCGAGACGCTCGTGGCCATCGTCGACGCCAGCCGCACGCTGGACCCCGCCGCGTGGTGCGAGGGCGACGGGGGCTCCGCGCCGGGGCTGTGGGTGGCCCGGCCTCCCGCGGACGGCCACGACGAGGAGGGCGCGTGGGTGGCCGAGACGCTGCTGCGCACGGGCGCGTTTGGCCTCGTCGTCCTGGACGGCGTGGCGCCCGCGCCCGTGGAGGCGCACCGGCTGCGCGCCATTGCCCGCGAGACGGACGCGGCCGTGCTGGTTTCCGTGGACGGCGCGGGCGCGCAGTGGCGGGCGGACGTGAAGCTGGAGTTCCGGCGCACGGGCGTGACCCCCGGCCTTCGCGCGGGTGGACGCTTTCGGCGCCCGTCCGGCGTGCAGGCCGGCAAGGGGTGGGGCAGCCGCACGGGACTACGAGAGGTGGAGCTTGTCCACGAGCCGACGGATCGCCTGCATCCGGATCCCGGAGCTGACCGGCGCGCCGGCGCCCGCCGCTGAGGCCTGGGACGGTGCGGCCCGCGCCGCGCTGTCCGGGGCCCTGCTGGCCGCCGCGCCCCGCGTGATCCCCGTCCGCGGTCACCCCCGCGCCTTTTGGGCGGACGTGACCGGGATGGAGGGCCACGGCGGCGACGCGGCCGTGGCGCGCGCCCTTGTCCAGGCCGCCGAGCGCGCGGGCGCGGCCGCGCACGTGGGCGTGGCGTCGTGCTGCATTGCCGCGGCCGCCGCCACGCGCGAGCGCGTGCACGCCGTGCGCGTCGTTCCCCGCGGCCGCGAGGGCGACTACCTGCGCCGCCGCTCCCTGGGCCTCCTCCCCGTCTCCGCCGATCTGCGCCAGTCGCTGGAGCTGCTGGGGCTGCGCACGTGCGGCGACCTTGCGGGGCTGGTGCCGGCGGAGGTGGAGCTGCGCTTTGGCGCCGAGGGGCTGCGCGCGTGGCGCCTGGCCCGCGGCGACGACGGGCGCT
Organism: Longimicrobium sp.; assembly: GCF_036280135.1. GTDB lineage: Bacteria > Gemmatimonadota > Gemmatimonadetes > Longimicrobiales > Longimicrobiaceae > Longimicrobium. Next base: position 3,402 of record NZ_DASURI010000930.1, on the reverse strand, counting down.
GGCCCTTTCGCCCCGCCGAGCCCGGCATCGCCGCGGCCGAGACGGACTTCGAGCCGCCCATCGAGAGCGCCGAGCCCCTGCGCTTTGTCCTGGGCGGATTGATCGATTCCGTGGCGGCGCAGCTGCGGGCCCGGCAGCGCATCCCCGCGCGGCTGCGGCTGGTGCTGCGCGTGGAGGACCGGCCCGACGACGTGCGCGAGATTCGCCCCGCGCGGCCCACGGGCGACGCGCGCGTGCTGGCGGACCTGTGCCGCCGCGTGGTCGACGCGCATCCGCTCGCGGGTCGCCTCCGCGGCGTCTCCCTCGTCGCGGAAGAGGAAGGGACGGCGCGGGCGGACCAGCTGGACGCCTTCCAGGCGCCCGCGCCGGACCCGGGCGCCCTGCACGCGGCCTTGCTTCCCGTCTTTGCCCGCTGGGGCGACGGGGCGCTCAGCGCGGCCGTGCACCACGGCGCGCACCTCCCCGGCGAGCAGGCCGAATGGTCCGCGCGGGGCAGCGACGGCATCGCCCCCCTCTCCGCCGCTCGCCCGCCCGGGACCGAGCCGGCGAAGGAGGGGCCCATCGCCTTTCGCAACACCCTGTCGCTCTGTTTGCGCCGCCTGCCGCACCCCGTGAAGGTGGTCGTGCGGGAGGACGACGAGCACCGTCCCCTGCAGGTGGACCTGGCCTCCCTCCCGAATGCGTTGCCGGGCGGGGGGATGGGGAGTTTTCCACCCCGGATGTGGAAAACTCGGGCCGAGGGGCCGGAACGCATTTCCGGCGCGTGGTGGGCCCGCGCGGCCGCCCGGGAGTACTGGCGCGTGGAGTCGCCGGAGGGGTGGCTGGGCTTGGTCTACCGCGACGCCGCCAGCGGCCGGTGGTACCTGGAAGGCTGGTACGATTGAGGGGCGTCCGTTACGTAGCCGCGACGGCGCAAACGAATCGGTTTTGAGCTAAGTGCTTGTGAATCAACAGGATTACGTCGAGCTCCATTGTCACAGCGCGTTTTCGCTCGGTGACGGTGCTACGACGCCCGAGGGCCTCGCGGCGCGGGCGGCGGAGCTTGGCTACACGCACCTGGCCCTCACCGACCACGACGACCTGGGGGGCGCCGTCCGGTTTTCGCGGGCGTGCGTCGAGCGCGGGATTTCTCCCCTGCTGGGGGCCGAAATCACCCTTGCGGATCGCTCGCACCTCACCCTCGTTGTGGAAAACTTGACAGGATGGAGAAACCTCTGTTCGCTGCTTTCGCAGGCGCGGATGGAGAGCCCGCGGGGGGAGCCGGGGATCGCCTTCGACGCCCTTGCGGCCCGCTCTGAGGGGATCGTGGCCCTCTCCGGCTGCCCGCGGGGACGGCTGGCGACCCTGTTGGGACAGGAACGGCACCAGGCCGCCCGCGCCTGGGCCGGCCGCCTGCGTGACGTGTTCGGCGACCGCTTTTACCTGGAGCTGTGGGACCACCGCACGCACCAGGAGGCCTCGCTGTGCGCGGACCTGCTGGACCTGGCGCGCGACATGGACGTGCCCTGGACGGTCACGCACGACGTCCACTACGCCGACGCCTCCGGCCGCGCCGTGCACGACCTGCTCACCTGCATCCGCCGCGAGACCACGCTGGACGAGGCGCACCGCCGCGGCTGGCTGCGCCCCAGTGCCGAGTGGGCCCTGCAGCCGCCGGCGGAGATGGCGCGCCGGTGGCGGTCCGCGCCCGAGGGCATCCGCCGCACCCGCGAGATCGCCGAGCGCTGCGCGGGCTTCAAGCTGCTGGAGATGCCGACCGTCCATCCCCGCTTCGACCTGCCCGTGGGCTGGGCGTCCGCGGACGAGATGCTGGAGCACCTGGCGCGCACGGGGCTGCGCGAGCGGCTGCCCGAGGCGTCGCAGACGCACTGGACGCAGCTGGAGCACGAGCTGCGCGTCATCCGGCAGGTGGGGATGGCGGACCACTTCCTGGTGGTGTGGGACATCTGCCGCTTCGCGCGCGAGAACCGCATCCTGTGCCAGGGCCGCGGATCGGCCGCCAACTCGCTCGTGTGCTACGCGCTGCGGGTGACGGCCGTGGATCCCGTGGCCCACGACCTCCTCTTCGAGCGCTTCCTGTCCCCCGAGCGCCCCGAGCCGCCCGACATCGACATCGACTTCGCGGCCCTGGACGACCGCGAGCGCGTGCTGCAGTCCGTCTACCACAAGTACGGGCGGGCGCACGCCGCCATGGTGTGCACCCACGTGGAATACCGCGGCCGCAGCGCCATCCGCGACGCCATGCGCGTGCTGGGCTTTCCCGTGGCCGACGCGGACTTCCTGGCCAAGCGCGTGGACGGCTACGCGAATGCGAAGACGGCCGCCGAGTGGCTGGAGATGGCCGACGGCAAGGCGCTGCGGGCCGTCGGGCTGGACCCGGCGGAGCCCCGCGCCAGGGCGCTCGTCAAGCTCGTGGGCGGGTTGTACGGCGTGCCGCGGCACCGGGGCATCCACAGCGGCGGCTTCATCCTCTCCGGCCACCCGCTGGGCGAGGTGGTGCCCATCGAGCCCGCGTCCATGCCCGACCGCACCGTCATCCAGTGGGACAAGGACGACTGCGCGGACCTGGGCATCCCCAAGTTCGACCTGCTGGGGCTGGGAATGCTCAAGCTGCTGGGCCAGTGCATGGACCTCATCCGCGAGCACCGGGGCGTGGACGTGGACATCGGCCGTCTGCCCATGGACGACCCCGCCGTCTACGCGCAGATCGGCGCGGCCGACACCATCGGTCTGTTCCAGATCGAGAGCCGCGCGCAGGCCAACTTTCTCCCGCGCCTGAAGCCCACCTGCTTCTACGACGTGGTGATCTCCGTGGGCGCCATCCGCCCGGGCCCCATGCTGGGCGGGCAGGTCAAGGAGATGCTGGCGCGCCGGCGCGGCCACGTGCCCACGGAGTATCCGCACCCGGACCTGGAGCCGGTGCTGTCGCGCACGCACGGGATGGCGCTGTTCCAGGAGCAGCTGATGCGGTGCGCCATCGTCGTCAGCGGCTGCTCCGCGGGCGAGGCGGACCGGCTGCGGCGTGCCATGAGCCGCAAGCGCACCAAGGACGAGATGTTCGCCGCCACGGCCGGCATCCGCGAGGGGATGAAGGCACGCGGCGTGGACGAGGCCGCGGCCGAGAAGGTGCTGGGATGGCTGGAGGCGTGCGCCAGCTACACCTTCCCGGAGTCGCACGCCATCAGCTTCGCGCTGCTGGCGTACGCCAGCGCGTGGCTGCGCCTGTATTATCCCGCGGAGTACCTGTGCGCCATCCTGAACGCGCAGCCCATGGGCTTCTATCCCGTGTCCACGCTCATTCACGACGCGCGGCAGCACGGCGTGGAAGTGCTGCCCATCGACCTGGCGCACAGCACGTGGGACTGCACGCTGGAGAAAAGTGCGAAAGTGCGAGAGTGCGAA
>NZ_DASURI010000929.1:0-4709 GCF_036280135.1 Longimicrobium sp. | reverse complement strand
CTCGGCACTTGGCACTTCCCCGCGAAATCGGCACCGCCACCGGGAATCCGGAGACGGGGCCGATCTCAGTCCATCAGGTGACCCGCAGAGATCGAGGGACGGTTACTTCTTCTCGTCGTCCACGATCTCGTAGTCCGCCTCGACGACGTCGTCCTGCGGACGGGCGCTGGCCGTGGCGTCGTTCTCAAAGCCCGCGCCGGCCGTGGCGCCGCCCGTGAAGCCGGCATCGGCCGCGCCGCCCGCCGCCTGCTGCGCCTGGTAGATGCTGGCACCCGCCGCCGCGTACGACTGCTGCAGCTCCTCGAAGGCGCTGCGCACCTCGGCCACGTCGTCCTGCTTGAGGGCCTTGCGGGCGCGCTCCAGCGACTCGTTGAGCTTGTCCTTGGTGGCCTGGTCGAGCTTGTCGTCCCACTCCTTGACGTTCTTCTCGACCTCGTAGACCATGGAGTCCAGCCGGTTGCGGGCTTCCACCTGCTCGCGGCGCTCCTTGTCCTCGGACGCGTGGCTCTCGGCGTCCTTGACCATCTTGTCGATCTCGGTCTCGCTCAGGCCGCTGGACGCCTCGATGCGGATCTTCTGCTCCTTGCCCGTGGCCCGGTCCTTGGCGCTCACGTGCAGGATGCCGTTGGCGTCGATGTCGAACGTGACCTCGATCTGCGGCATGCCGCGGGGTGCCGGCGGAATGCCCTGCAGCTGGAACTTGCCGATGGTCTTGTTGTAGACGGCCATCTCGCGCTCGCCCTGCAGCACGTGGATCTCCACCGTGGTCTGGCTGTCCTCGGCCGTGCTGAACGTCTCCGACTTCTTGGTCGGGATGGTCGTGTTGCGCTCGATGAGCTTGGTGAACACGCCGCCCAGCGTCTCGATGCCCAGCGACAGCGGCGTCACGTCCAGCAGCAGCACGTCCTTGACCTCGCCCGCCAGCACGCCGCCCTGGATGGCGGCGCCCACGGCCACCACCTCGTCGGGGTTCACGCCGCGGTGCGGGTCCTTGCCAAAGAAGTTCTTGACCACTTCCTGGATCTTGGGGATGCGGGTGCTGCCGCCCACCAGGATCACCTCGTCCACGTCGCCCGGCTTGAGGCCCGCGTCCTTGAGCGCCTGCTCCATGGGCGGGATGGTGCGCCGCACAAGGTCGTCCACCAGCTGCTCGAAGCGCGCCCGCGTCAGGTTGACGTTCAGGTGCTTGGGGCCTTCCTGCGTGGCCGTGATGAAGGGCAGGTTGATGTCCGTCGACATGGTGGTCGACAGCTCCATCTTGGCCTTCTCCGCGGCCTCCTTGAGGCGCTGCAGCGCCATGGGGTCCTTGGACAGGTCGATCCCCTGGTCCTTGCGGAACTCCTCCACCAGCCAGTCGATGATGCGCTGGTCGAAGTCGTCGCCGCCCAGGTGGGTGTCGCCGTTGGTCGCCTTGACCTCGAAGACGCCCTCGCCCAGCTCCAGGATGCTGATGTCGTACGTGCCGCCGCCCAGGTCGTAGACGGCGATCTTCTCTTCCTTCTTCTTGTCCAGGCCGTACGCCAGCGCGGCGGCCGTGGGCTCGTTGATGATGCGCAGCACCTCCAGGCCGGCGATCTTGCCGGCGTCCTTGGTGGCCTGCCGCTGCGCGTCGTTGAAGTACGCCGGCACGGTGATGACGGCCTGCGAGACGGTGCTCCCCAGGTAGTCCTCGGCGGTCTGCTTCATCTTCTGAAGGATCATCGCCGAGATCTCGGGCGGCGTGAACGTCTTGCCCACGTTGGGCACGTCCACCTGCGCCAGCCCGCCGCTGCCGCTCGTGACCTTGTACGGCACCAGCTTCTCCTCGCTCTGCACCTCGGCCTCCTTGCGGCCCATGAAGCGCTTGATGGAGAAGATGGTGTTGGTGGGGTTGGTGATGGCCTGGCGGCGCGCCACCTGGCCCACCAGCCGCTCGCCGTCCTTGGTGAACGCCACGACGGACGGCGTGGTGCGCCCGCCCTCGGCGTTGGGAATCACCACCGGGTCGCCGCCTTCCATCACGGCGACCACGGAGTTGGTCGTTCCAAGATCGATCCCGATGACCTTCGCCATGCTCGGGCTCCTTGTCGTTGTATACGTTGCGATTGAACTGAAACAAAAGGCGCCGCGCGGGACGGCTCAGGTCCCGGGGCGCCGTACAGCGCTGCCCTGGGGAAGGGCAACGCCTATGCCACGTATTTCCATGTGTTTCCTGCAGATCCGGCGGCCCTGACTGCCGTTCTGGCGGTCGCGTGGCAGACCATCATCCGGTCCGTCTGCCTCACCAGGGAAACTGCATTCTCACACGGCGCTTCGCGAACGGAGTCAACGGTAACGGATAAAACCGTTCACGCAGTGCCGTTCACGAAGTGCCGTGTGACACAAGCCGTTTGCCGCGGCGTCTACTCGCCGGCGAACTGCGTCTTGAGCAGGCCGATCCGCTCGTCCAGCAGGGCGACGGCGCGGTCGGGGTTCAGCCAGCGCTGCGGCGTGCCGTAGCGGTCGCGGCCGCAGACGCCGCACGCCTGCATCTTTGCGTCCGGCTGCTCGCCGCACGGGCACGCCCACACCTCCTTCTCGCCCATCAGCCCCTTCTTGCGCGTGGTGGGGATGGGCGGCAGGGCGACGGGGATGAGCGCGCGCAGGGCCTCCAGCGGGGCGATGTCGTCGGGCGTGTAGAACGGCTTGTCGGCGGGGACCACCTGCAGGGCGCGGATGGACAGCGTGGGGTCGCCCTGGCGCAGCATCCCGCCCACGCGCTCCACGTCCAGCAGGGCCGCCTCGCGGATGACCTGGATGGCGAACTCGGCCTCGGGCTCGGGGCCGGAGAGGGCGCCGTACAGGTGGTTGGCGCCGTGGTCCGGCGTCAGGCGAAAAAAGAACTCCTTGAGCGGCGCCCACGCCCGGTCGCGCTGGGCGGGGTCGTACGCCCACTGGTTGTTCAGGTTCACGGCGCGCTTGAGCACGTGCGGCGCCAGCTCCTCCACCTGGTTGTCGACGACGAAGTCCCAGATGGCCGTGTCGCCCAGGTCCAGCTGGCCGGCCTGGGCGCGCTGCAGCAGGCGCAGGCGGTCGCGCTCCGTCTTGAGGTCGTGCGCGGAGATGGCGCCGGTGCCCGCCGGCGCGTGCGTCCCGGTGCCGGGCCCGGCGCGGCTCGCGCGGACGGCCGTACCCATGGCCGTCACCATCAGCAGCGACTTGCCGCCGGCGCTGATCTCGTCGTGGTCCACGCGCAGGCCGATGACGGCGGTGGCGCCCAGCCGCAGGCCCTTGTACTCGATGGTGGCCAGCGCGCGCTCCTTGATCTGGTCCAGCTTGCTCTGGTGGGCGCGCGACTCCATCCCGAAAAAGTCCGTCCAGCTGGAAAAGAAGTCCGTGAACAGCCCCGTCCCCACGACCACCTCGGCCGAGACGGGGCCCAGGTACTCCTCGATGGTCCACCCGTCCAGCGACGACGTGGTGGTGAGCAGCAGGCGCTTGCGGTTCATGAGGTGAAGCGGATGAGGCGGAGGACGTGGATCGATTCGGCCGATGGAAGATGATTCTGCCACGCGAAGCCGCCCGCGTCCATCCGTTCACGGAACGTCCTCTTGATTTCCTGAGGGAGGCGCCGCTGGATCCCGACCGGTCGGGGACCTCTGGCGCCGACCGAAGGATCTTGCCCGCCGTGCAGGGACCCAGCGCGTGAGGTGAGTCCCTGCCATGCGTGGAAGATCCTTCGGTCGCGCCCAGAGGCTGGTGAGTGGCAACGTCTGCGCGGGCGCTCCCTCAGGAAATCAATCAAGGCTCCGCCGGAGCAACCCGTTTCCCGTCCGGCGGTTCAGCGGCGGGACGCGATGCGGCCGCGCAGCTCGCGCACCTGCGGAAAGCGCGAGGCGGCGTACGCGCGGATCTCGCGCACCATCAGGTCGTTCAGCGGCTCCACGCGAAAGTCCGTCTCCGGTGTGAGGTGCGGGTTGCCGATCCCGCTGTCGTCCGTCAAAAAGACGTACTTGCCGCCCGTTGCCACGGCCATGGCGCGCATCAGGTACTCCGTGGGCCGGTCGATGCCGCTGGACGCCAGGGGAAAGATGGCGATGCCGCGCCGGCTGGCATCCGCCAGGGCGTCGTGGTAGGTGTAGGCGGCGTCGGCGTACTCGTGCGGCGGCGCGTCGGCCACCACGAACAGGATGCGCGCGGCCGGCTCCTCCGACCAGCCCAGCCGCATGGCGTCGCGAAAGGCGGCGTTCATCTCCTCGGGAAAGTCGCCGCCGCCGCTGGCCTCCGTGCGCGAGAGGAACGCGACCGTGGCGTCCACGTCGTCGGTGAACGGCTGCACGCGGGTGACGAACTCGTCGCCCCGGTCGCGATAGTACACCACGCCGATGCGCACGTCGAAGGGCGCGCCCAGCGGCTGCACGCGGCCGATGATGTCGCGCAGCTCCGACTGGATGTACGCCATCTCGTCGCCCATGGAGCCGGTCGCGTCGATCATGAAGCCGATCTCCAGCACGGGCCGGCGGTCGCGCGCCGCCAGCGGCTGGTTCACCTCCAGCAGCGGACGCGTCCCGTGCGCAAAGCCGCCGCGGCGGTAGACAAGCTGCTGCGCCGTGCCGCCTTCCGGGCGGACGGTGAACGCGCCCTCGCGCAGGCGATGGTGCGGCAGGCCGGGGAACAGCCGCGCGACGCCGTCGCCGTCCGTGCGCGCCTGGAAGCGGCGGCCGTCCTGCTCGATCTCTACGGCGTGGTCG
>NZ_DASURI010000928.1:0-4725 GCF_036280135.1 Longimicrobium sp. | reverse complement strand
TTCAAGCAGGCACATTCGGCAGGCCGCCCGGCGCCGGCAGCGCAGTATGAAGCGCTACGGCAGCGGAATGCCTTCTCGAGTACGCGGACAAGAGTTCCCTTGCACGGAAACGGCCCGGTTCACCGGGACAGCGGGAGTCGCTTCAGGTACCGCGCGCCTCGACCCGCTGCTCCTGCTGCCGTCGCCATCCGTACGGAGTCACACCCCGCGGCTTGTATACGGCCAGCACTGTGGCCACGAGCAGCACCAGCAGGGCGGCGCCGGAGTGAATCGCGTGGGTCGGATGCCGCAGCTCGTCGAGCGCGGAACCGGGCAACGCACTCTCCGCCAGGCCGGCGTAATAGCCGATCGACTTCGTGTAGAGCAGCAGGACGAGGGTCGCGAGAACGTTCAGCAGGAACTTGAACAAGACCCAGTAGTGCCGGAACAGGCCCCACGAGGTGCCTAGCGACGAGACGACCCCCGTCAGCAGCGATGCAAAGGCGAGCGGAACGATGACGTACCAGACGGTCAGCTCCATCGCCAGATAGGCGGCCCGTACTCTCTGGCCATCGGGACTCGTCAGGACGGCGAGGGCGAGCGCAAGGTACGCGGCCACCGCGCCGAGCCAGCCGACCGGTGCAGTCACGTGCGCCGTGAGCGCGAGCTTGCGCAGGCCGGGCGTCATGGTCATCGCTGCCCGTCCCCCGGCTGCGTCTGCGGGACGGCCTTGCCTGACGGTGCGCCGTGGCCGGGAAGGTGGCGCCCCGGGCCATGGTGGCGTCCGGTGAGCAGCCCGAGCACGAGCAGCAGAACCAGGACGATCCCGATGGTCCCGAATACCTTCACCCAGCGCGGCGTGGCGGGTGGCGATCCGCGGCCGGTCGCAAGGACGTCGGCGGGATCGGGATCGCGGAACGGGTCAGCCATTTGCGCCTCCTCTGTAAGCGCTGGAGAATGTCTCACTGTCTCACGACACAGTGATGTTCCATCAGGCAGTGGCCCACAGCCCAGGGATGAACCTCACCGACTACAAGGCCCTGGGAATCCTGCGCGTTACGGGCCCGATCACCGCCAGCCGGCTCGCGTAGATCCCCGGACTCACCACCGGGGCGGTCGCGGGGATCGTCGACCGGCTGGAGCGGGCGGGTTACGTGCGCCGCGGGCGCGATTCCGGCCAGGTGAGGTCCGCTGACAGCGCGCGCCGTTGATCGCCGGGAGCGCAGGTTTGGTGGCGCTGACGCCTCCGCGTTGGAGGCGAATCCTCGGGCACGGTCTCCACACCCCGACTCTCCCGGCTTTACCTGGAGTAAAGCAAAGCGGGACCTCGTCGCCCCGCACCCTTGCGTCACGTGGAGGAACAGAATAGGATGGGATTGAGAATCGTTCTCATTCACCCCGTCCGACTACCCGATGCGACTCCTGACCCTTGTAGGGCTCGGCTCCCTCCTCGGCAGCATCCCCGCCGGCGCGCAGTACATCCCGCCGACACCCGGGTCCTACGCCGCGGCGTCACGATCGGCGTCCGCCGCCATGGATACTACCGTCCGGATCCGGTTCTCGATCCCGGCTCAGCCTCTGACCGCCGCGCTACGCGAATTCTCCCGCCAGGCGTCGATCCGGGTTCAGGTCGATACGGCGGCCGCCGGGCGGGAGCGGTCCCATGCGATCGCGGGTACGCTCACGCCACCGGCGGCGCTCCGGCAGCTGCTGGCCGGGACAGGCTTCACCGCGGATTTCGGAGGCGACCGGAACGTGCTGGTGCTCCAGGGCGGCACCGGCGCCTACACGCTGACGCCCCTCACCGTCGTGGCCGCCTCGGGCCGCGGCTACGCCGCGACGAGCACGGGCACGGCCACCCGGACGGACACGCCGCTGCGCGACGTCCCCCAGTCCGTGAGCGTGGTGACCGGCCAAATGATCGCCGACCAGTCCATGCAGGGTATGTCCGACGTCGTCCGGTACGTGCCCGGGATCACCATGGGCGCCGGCGAGGGCCACCGCGACGCGCCGACGATCCGCGGAAACAGCTCGACCGCGGATTTCTTCGTCGACGGCATCCGCGACGACGCGCAGTACTACCGCGACCTGTACAACGTGGAGCGCGTCGAGGCGCTGAAGGGGTCCAACGCGATGATCTTCGGGCGCGGGGGCGGGGGCGGCGTGGTCAACCGCGTGAGCAAGGAGGCGCAGTGGATGCCGGCCTGGAGCTTCACCGCGGAAGGGGGGTCGTTCGCGCACCGCCGGGCCACCCTCGACGTGGGAGGGGGGCTGGGATCGAGCGTCGCGGCACGCTTCAACGGGATGTACGAGAATTCGGGAGGGTTCCGGGACGCGGCCGAGCTTCAGCGCTACGGGCTGAACCCCACGGTTGCCGCCGCGCTCGGCTCCCGCACCACCGTGCGGGCCGGCTACGAGCACTTCAGCGACGAGCGGACCGTCGACCGGGGCATCCCCTCGTTCCAGGGACGTCCGTCCCCCGCCGGCATCTCGACCTTCTTCGGCAACCCCGACGCGAGCTACGCCACGCTCCGGCTCAATGCAGCGACCGCGGGCGTGGAGTACGCGGGTGAACGGGGCTTGACCGTCCGCAACCGCACCCGCTTCGCCGAGTACGACAAGTTCTACCGGAACAGCTACCCCGGGGCTCTGAACCCGGAAGGCACCCAGGTCAGCCTCTCCGCCTACGACAGCAGGACCAGCCGGCGCAACCTGCTGAACCAGACCGACGCGGTATTGAGCGCGCGAACCGGCGGACTGCGCCACACGCTCCTCATCGGTGCGGAGGTCGGCCGGCAGGAGACGGACAACTTCCGCCGCACCGGGTACTACAACGACGCGACCACCACGGTTGCCGTTCCCTTCCTGCAGCCGACGGTTGCCACGCCGATCACCTTCCGGCAGAGCGCTACCGACGCCGACAACGGCACCACGGCCACCGTGGCGGGGGTGCTCGTGCAGGACCAGATCGCGCTCTCGGAGCGCCTGCAGGCGTTACTCGGGCTGCGGTACGACCGCTTCAGCATTGACTTCCGCAACAACCGCAACGGCGAGCGCCTCGACCGAGCGGACGACCTGATCTCTCCGCGCGCGGGGCTGGTCCTGAAGCCGGTGGAGCGTGTCTCGCTGTACGGCAGCTACGGCGTGTCCTATCTGCCCAGCGCTGGCGACCAGTTCGGCTCGCTGACGGCGACGACGGAGACGCTGGAGCCTGAGCAATTCACGAACTACGAGGCGGGCGCGAAGTGGGACATACGCCCGAGCCTGTCGCTCACGGCCGCCGTGTACCGCCTGGACCGCACCAAAACCTCGGCCCCTGACCCGGGCGACGCGAGCCGGACGGTGCAGACGGGGAGCCAGCGCAGCACCGGCTGGGAGCTCGGCTTCAGCGGTGCCGTTACATCGTGGTGGCAGGTGGCGGGCGGCTTCGCCGCCCAGCGCGCCAGGATCACCAGCACGACCAGCGCGGCGGCTGAAGGCGCGAAGGTGCCGCTCGTCCCGGAGCGGACGCTCTCGCTCTGGAACCGGTGGCAGGTGCTCCGCTCGTTCGGCCTCGGACTCGGGGTGGTCCACCAATCGGACATGTTCGCGGCCATCGACAACACGGTGACCCTCCCCGGCTTCACCCGCGCCGACGGTGCGCTGTTCCTCCGGCTCAGCCCGATCCTCGGCGCGCAGGTGAACGTGGAGAACCTGCTGGACGAGCGGTACTACAGCACCTCGCACGGCAACAACAACATCATCCCCGGTGCGCCGCGCTCGCTGCGCATCTCCTTGACCACGAGCCGCTGAGGCCGGCCATCTCAAACCCGCCGCGGGCGCTTGGGGTCTTGGGAGCCCGCAGCGACGCGCGGTGGTCGACTCGGCTTCGTCGGCCATGTCGTCGGCTAGGCGACGCAGCGCGGGAAGCCAGAACAGGGTCAACGCCAGGAAGCGGAGCAGTGAGAGGCGCAGCGGATCGGGAGTGCGACGTGGGCATGAGCGCTTGGAGCTCGTCCGGACTAGTCGCTCCGCGAGGCTCTCGACGACGTAGATCCGCGGGCGAAGCTACCCCACCGCTCCTGCGTACCACATGCCTCGTAATGGAGGAGGTTGTCCTTCTTCTCGCGCCGGAGGAGCCCCTTCTCGACCAGCGTGCACGAGCGCGATTCGCTCGTGCACCCGTCCGCGCGGGCACGGGCCGGCCCAGCTCCCAATCGTGCGCATGATGCGGGCTTCTAGGTTCGCCCAGAACCTTCGCGAGCCCGTCTGCTGACAGGCGCACGGTGTCCTAGATGCGGATGCGGCCGGGGTCCGGCGTCGGGCGTTCGGACTCGCCACGGGCGTTCAGCCTGCGATAAGGGTGGACCGCAGACTCAAGATAATAAACCGCTTTATCCAGCGTAAACCCATTTGGTCCGCACGTCGCCTCTCCAGGGGGGCTGGTCAGGGGTTCTGCCGGTGTACCCCGCGCCAGCAGCCGCGGATTGCGTGAGCCCCTCCGCGACCGATTTCCGCCTCATCTGGGACCGTCCGGGCGATCCACGCCTGTCAGCGGACCGGCACGGTGGCGCCGGCGGACCGCCAGAGTGCCACTCCTCGTCACCGCCAACTCGCGATGTCGGTGGGCGGGCACCCCCGGCACCCCCGGCACCCCCGGCACCCCCGGCACCCCCGGCACCCCCGGCACCCCGCCACTCCGCCACCCCGGCACCCCGGCACCCCGGCACCCCGGCACCCCGGCACCCCGGCACCCCGGCACCCCGG
>NZ_DASURI010000927.1:0-8561 GCF_036280135.1 Longimicrobium sp. | reverse complement strand
TCGGCGCATCCGGGTGTGGCTCCGGTTCGGGTGACTTGGTCTCGGCAAAGAACAAGTTACTCCGTTCACTTGAGTTTCACATCCGGATGCGCCTTCTTTCGCCCCTTTAGCCCCTCATCCGAGTTTCCGGATGAGAACTAGGCTCGCACCTCCCCCAATAACCCCTGGGGGAGGTTGAACTGCGGTGGCTTTCATCCCGTAGGGTGCGCGCAGCGCCGAATGACTCAGGATGACGCTCTCTGGATTCCTCTGTGAAAAGGCAGGTTTGGCAGCACCTGCTCAGGAAGATCCAAAAACCCCTGGTCCAGATCGGCATCAAAAACACGGCGGCCCCGCGATCCCATCCGATCGCGGGGCCGATTGCCGTTGCCGGCTATTCCCTATTCCCTGTTCCCTATTCCCTGCTGTTCCGCGCGCGGCAGGCTCAGCGTGAACACGGAGCCTTCGCCCACGACGCTCTCCGCGAACAGGTCGCCGCCCATGGCCCGCGCCAGGTCGCGGCTGATGGCCAAGCCCAGCCCCGTGCCCTGGTGCGCGCTGGTAAGGCTGCGGCCCAGCTGCACGAACGGCTCGAAGATGCTCTCCAGCCGATCCGCGGGAATCCCCGAGCCCGTGTCGCGCACGCGGACGAGCACGCGTCCGTCCTCCGCGCGCGCCGTCACCCGCACGGTGCCGCCCACGGGCGTGAACTTGACCGCGTTGGAAAGCAGGTTCAGCAGGATCTGCCGCACCTTCTCGGGGTCCGCGCGCGCCACGAGCGACGGGTCCGCCGGCGGGCAGTCGTACGCCAGGCCGCGCTCCAGCACCTGCGGGGCCACGAGCGCCTCCAGCCCCTCTACCAGGTCCGCCAGGGGCATGTCGGCAATGCGCAGCTCCATGTGCCCCGCCTCTACCCGCGCGAAGTTCAGCACGTCGTTGATGAGTCCCAGCAGGTGCCGCTGGCTGCGCCGGATGCGGGCGAGGTCGCTGGCCTGCGCGTCCGTGACGGGCCCGCGCAGGCCCATCTCCATCAGCTCCGCGTAGCCGTCGATGGCGTTGAGCGGCGTGCGCAGCTCGTGGCTCATCACGGCCAGGAACTCCGTCTTGGCGCGGTTGGCCGCCTCCGCCTCGGCCCGCGCGGCACGCTCCGCCTCGTACAGCCGCGCGCGGTCCAGCGCCTGCGACGCCTGCGCGGCCAGGGTACGCAGGAACGTGCGCTCTTCCGCGTCGAAGGCGCGCGCCGCGCGAAAGCCGTAGCTCACCACGCCCGACGTGCGGTCGCCCGAGAAGAGCGGGAGCGCGGCGAACGCCCGCAGCCCCGCGCTCTCCATCACGGAAAGCTGGGCCGGGTACAGCGCCCGCATCTCGTCCAGCGACTGGATGAAGACGGCTTCGCGCGTGAGCACCGCGTCCGTGGCGGGACCGCCGGGACGCAGGGGAAAGCGGGCGTAGCCCTGCGTGGTTCCCGTGTCCCAGCCGGCCAGGGCGAGGGACTGGAACTCGGCGCGGTCCTCGTCCACCGCCGTCACGGACCCCGTGTCGGCGTGCAGGGCCCGCACGCCGTCGTCCACGATCACCCGCGCCACCGCGTCCGCCGACGCGGCCCGGTTGAGCGCGGCGGCCATGCCCGACAGCGCCTCGGCGTGAAGCGCGCTGCGCTCCGCGGCGTGGCGGCTGGCTCGCTCCGCCTCGTAGACGCGCGCCCGGTCCAGCGCCTGCGCGGCCTGCTCCGCCAGGATGCCCAGAAAGGTCCGGTCATCCTCGCTGAACGGGTGCGGCGCGTGAAAGCCAAGCGTGAGCCCCGCCAGCACCCGGCGGGCGCTCACCAGCGGCAGCGTGCAGAGCGCCTGGACGCCGCTTTCCCGCGTGGGCGCCGCCATGACCGGGTACCGCGCCGCCATCTCCTCCGGTGAGGCGAGAAAAACGGGCTGCCGCGACTCCACGGCGCTCGTCAGCGGCCCGCCGTCGCGCAGGGAGAAGCGGAGGTAGCGCCGCGCGATCTCGTCCCCGTACCCAACGCTGTACAGCGTGCGGAACTCGCCGGCGGCCTCGTCCACCAGGGCCATGGCGCCCGTCTGCGCGCGCAGCACGCGGCGCCCCTCGTCCACGACCACGGCCGCGACCTCCGCCGGCGTGGCGGCGCGGTTCAGGGCGGCGGCCGCACGCTGCAGGGCGCGCCCGCGCTCCACGGCCTGCTCCGCCGCCGCGCGGGCCGCGTGCTCCGCGCCGTACAGCCGCGCGTTGTCCATCGCCAAGGCAATGCGGTCCGCCAGCTGCCGCGCCAGCTCCGCGTCCGCCGGCCCGAAACGCCGCCCGGACGACGAGCTGGCCAGCAGCATGAGCCCCAGCCGCTGCCCCCGCGCCGTGAGCCCGGAAATCAGTACGGAGCGCGGGGCCAGCGCGCGCAGCAGCGCCGCCCGCTCCGGCCCGCCCCGCCGGACGGTGGCGAGCGACTCCACGTTCACCTCCGCCTGCAGCACCGTCTCGCCCGTGGCGGCGGCGCGGGAAAGCATGCTCTCCGGCTCGTCCCGGTCAACGCGGTGGAGGGCGGCAAAGCGCGCCGTCACCTCCTCCATCGCCGGGTCCGCGTGGCGCCACGCCCCGGCGACAAATGCGCCCTCCGCGTCCGGGGTGAAGACCAGGCAGTAGTCCGCCAGGCGCGGCACCAGCAGCTCCGCCGTGGCGCCCAGGATGGCGGCGCCGTCCAGCGAGGCCCCCAGCGCCTCGCCGGCCGCCGCCAGCACGGCCTGGCGCTCCGCCGCGGCACGCTCGTCCGTGACATCCGCGATGAGCCCCACCACGCCCTCCACCCGCCCGTCCACCCGCAGCGGATGGTAGCCCACCTGGTACGTCCGCCCATCCCCCAGGCCAGACAGCTCCAGCCCGGTCACCGCCGTCGCCGTGTCCATCACCTGCCGCAGCAGCGGCTCCGCCGTATTCGCCCACTGCGGGACGACCTCGCGCACGGAGCGCCCGAGATGCGCGTCGACGGGTGCGCCGTTCAGCTCCGCCAGCACGGCGTTGACGTACAGGTAGCGAAGCTCGCGGTCCACCAGCCCCACGCCCGTGCCCGACGCGGCCAGCAGCGTCTCCATGGCCGCCGGCCACCACTCCGCCGGCATCACGGCGGGCGGAGCGTGCGGCGGGGAAAGGGGTGTGGTCCCGGACGGCAGGGTGGGGTGGTCCATCGCGCGCTACGGCCCCGGAGGACACGGTGGTGAATTCGAGAAGGGATGAGCGGAATGTGGGATCGGCACGTACAGGCGCGCAACGTTTGTGCAATCCCGTTCACACGATTGTCCCCCGGCTCGCTCTCCTGTTCCCGGCATCCCATCGCCGATCCACAGGTGGAAAGATGCAAGCGCTCCGGATGCGACCGCCGTGTACCGTCCCTTGCCGCGTCTCGCGGTCAGCGTCGGACCGTCCAGCGCGTACGGATGTTGATCGTCCGCAAGCGGAATGGCCCCTTGTACACCTTGTTCGGCCTCCACAACGTCCATCCGCAGGACTTGCCAACTCACCTACTGTGTGGTATAGTCATCAACGTTGGAGGCGACGTGGAGTGCACCTTCGTGGAGATGAAGCCGTTCACGCGCAGGGTCGTGGAGCAGGCGCGCGACGAGGACCTGCGCCGCCTGCAGGATCACCTGCGGCGCAACCCCGTCGCGGGCGCCCTGGATCCCGGCGCGTGCGGGCTGCGCAAGGTCCGCATGGGCGATTCGGGCCGGGCGCGGGGAAAGCGATCCAGCTTTCGCGTGCACTACCTGCACGTTCCCCATCGGCACACCATCTACCTGTTCAACCTGTATTCCAAGGACGAGCAGGACGCCCTTACGCCGGAGCAAAAAAGAATGCTCTGCGCGCTCATCCTGCGAATGACCATCCGATAAGGGAGGAGCCCGTGCGCGACGAAGATTTCCAGGAGCTGCTGGGGGCGGTGCAGGAGGCCGTGGAGCACTACGAGGGCCGCCGCCACGACCTTCGCACCACGGTGCTCCCCGCCGTGCCGCAGCCCATGAGCGCGGCGGCCATCCGCGCCCTGCGCGACCGCATCGGCGCGTCGCAGGCCGTGTTCGCCATGGCGCTCAACGTGAGCACCAAGACGGTGCAGGCGTGGGAGTCCGGCGCGCGCGTCCCCGACGGCGGCAACCTCAAGCTGCTGCGCGTGGGCGAGGCGCACCCGGAGGCGGTGTTCGGGTCGCTCTGCACGCCGCCGTCACCCGCCCCGTCCGCCGCCGCGCGTCCTGCGTCCCGAGCCTCGACCGCCCGCGCGGAGAAGCCGCGTGCGTCCGGCCGCAGGTCCAGGGCGGCGGCTGCCTGACGCCGGCCCACGGGCTGCGGACGACGAACGGGTGCACGGCCATCGCCGCGCACCCGTTTCTCGTCAGATGACTTCCTCGCGTGCGGGTGCGACCGATCAGCGGCGGTCGTCCGCTTTGGGGCGCGGCTGGCCGGACCGGTGACGCGCGTGGGGCGGGGAAGGGGATGCGCGACGGTCTGGACGCGCGGTCGGTTTCGTGATGCGCCGGGCGCGCTCCGCGAGCGGGGACGCCGTGACGAGCACCCGCCTTTCGGGCCGGCGGGCGAGTTCGGGAGCCGATTGGCGGCTTCGGTGTATGGAAGAATGGAGCGGGAGGAGGGAAACGAAAGGTGTTGTCCGATGCGCGCAAGCACCGATCTGCCATGGAGATCGGCGTGGTACCGGGCGCGGGGGGTTGACCGATGGGCGTTCTCTCCTTACTTTTCCCGGTCTGTCGCGCAACCCGTGGTTGGCGGCGGCGGGGGCCGGGTGGCCCTCGCCTGTTTTTCGTCCCAGGATCAAGCGTTTTCACCAGTATGCCGACGATCAACCAGCTGGTGCGCAAGGGCCGCGAGACGCTCGAAAAGAAGAGCAAGTCTCCCGCCATGCGCAACAACCCGCAGAAGCGCGGTGTGTGCACGCGCGTGTACACCACGACTCCGAAGAAGCCCAACTCGGCGCTCCGGAAGGTCGCGCGCGTGCGGCTGACGTACGGCACCGAGGTGACGGCGTACATCCCGGGCGAGGGGCACAACCTGCAGGAGCACAGCATCGTGCTCATCCGCGGCGGCCGCGTGAAGGACCTGCCCGGCGTCCGCTACCATATCATCCGCGGCACGCTCGACGCTTCCGGCGTCAACGACCGCCGTCAGAGCCGCTCCAAGTACGGCGCCAAGCGTCCCAAGCCGGGGCAGGCCGCCGGCAAGGGGGCTCCGGCCGGCAAGGGCGGAAAGGGGAGGAAGTAAGCCATGAGCCGTCGCACTCGCGCCGTCAAGCGCCCCATCATCCCCGATCCCGTCTACGGCTCGGAGATGGTCACCAAGTTCGTGAACACCCTCATGCTGGACGGCAAGAAGTCCACCGCCGAGGGGATCTTCTACGACGCCATGCAGGTGCTGGAAGAGCGCACCGGCCAGCCGGCCGAGACCGTCTTCAAGACGGCGCTCAACAACGCCAAGCCCGTGCTGGAGGTCAAGAGCCGCCGCGTGGGCGGCGCCACCTACCAGGTGCCGGTCGAGGTTCGCCCGGAGCGCCGCACCGCCCTGGCCATGCGCTGGCTGGTGGGCTACGCCCGCGCCCGCGGCGAGAAGACCATGGCCGACCGCCTGGCCGCCGAGCTGCTGGCCGCCTCGCGCAACGAGGGCGCCACGATCAAGAAGAAGGACGACACGCACCGCATGGCCGAGGCCAACAAGGCCTTCGCGCACTACCGCTGGTAACGGTCATCCACCCCGGCGTCGCCCCGCGAGGCCGGTTGCGCTGAACAGAACAGGAACGCGGCGGCGCGCGAGCGGAAAGGAACCCGCTCCCGCGCCCCGCGCTTTCCGCTACCGGATAAAGAACGACAATGGCCCGCACCACGCCTCTCGAAAAGTACCGCAACATCGGCATCATGGCGCACATCGATGCCGGCAAGACGACCACGACCGAGCGCATCCTGTACTATACCGGCCGGACGCACAAGATCGGCGAGGTGCACGAGGGCGCGGCGACCATGGACTGGATGGAGCAGGAGCAGGAGCGCGGCATCACCATCACGTCGGCCGCCACCACCTGCCAGTGGAACCGGTTCGGCGACACGTACCGCATCAACATCATCGACACCCCCGGGCACGTGGACTTCACCGTCGAGGTGGAGCGCTCGCTGCGCGTGCTGGACGGTGCCGTCTGCGTGTTCGACGCGGTGGCCGGCGTGGAGCCGCAGTCCGAGACGGTGTGGCGCCAGGCCGACAAGTACGGCGTGCCCCGCATCTGCTTCGTGAACAAGATGGACCGCACGGGCGCCAACTTCGAGCGCTGCGTGTCCATGATCGTGGACCGGCTGGGCGCCAACCCGCTGCCCATCCACCTGCCCATCGGCGACGGCGACACCTTCGTGGGCATCGTCGACGTGCTGCGCCAGGTGGAGCTGATCTACGACGACAGCACCATGGGCAAGAACTGGACGGAGCAGCCCGTTCGTCCCGAGCTGCAGGAGCGCGCCGCCGCGGCCCGCTTCGCGCTGGTCGAGGGGGCCGTGGAGCACGACGAGGCGCTCATGGAGCGCTACCTGGAGGGCGAGGAGATCTCCGAGGCGGAGCTGCGCCGCGCCATCCGCAACGCCACCATCGCGGGCGCCATCGTGCCGGTGCTCACGGGCTCGGCGTTCAAGAACAAGGGCGTGCAGCAGCTGCTGGACTCCGTGATCGACTACCTGCCGGCCCCGGTGGACATCCCGGCCATCAAGGGCACGGACCCGGAGAACGGCGACGCCGAGATCGAGCGCCACGCCACGGACGACGAGCCGTTCAGCGCCCTGGCGTTCAAGATCGCCACGGACCCGTACGTCGGTAAGCTCACGTTCTTCCGCGTGTACTCGGGCGTGATCGGCGCGGGCTCGCACGTGCTCAACAGCACCAAGAACAAGCGCGAGCGCCTGGGCCGCATCCTCCAGATGCACGCCAACAAGCGCGAGGAGATCCCCGAGGTGCGCGCCGGCGACATCGCCGCGGCCATCGGCCTCAAGGACACCACGACGGGCAACACGCTCTGCGACCCCGAGCACGCGGTGGTGCTGGAGAGCATGACGTTCCCGGAGCCGGTGATCGACGTGGCCATCGAGCCCAAGACCAAGGCCGACCAGGACAAGATGGGCGAGGCGCTGCGCCGCCTGGCCGACGAGGACCCCACCTTCCGCGTCCGCACGGACGCCGAGACGGGGCAGACGATCATCGCCGGCATGGGCGAGCTCCACCTGGAGATCCTGGTGGACCGCATGCTGCGCGAGTTCAAGGTCGAGGCCAACGTGGGCCGTCCGCAGGTGGCCTACCGCGAGACCATCCGCAAGCTGGTCGAGAAGGTGGAGGGCAAGTTCGTCCGCCAGACCGGTGGTAGCGGCCAGTACGGCCACGTCGTCATCAACATGATGCCGGCCGAGCCGGGCCAGGGCTTCGTCTTCGAGGACAAGATCGTGGGCGGCGTGATCCCCCGCGAGTTCATCAAGCCCTCGGAGCAGGGCCTCCGCGAGGCCATGGACACCGGCGTGCTGGCCGGCTACCCCATGGTGGACGTCAAGGTGCAGCTGGTGTTCGGTAGCTACCACGACGTCGACTCGTCGGAAATCGCGTTCAAGATCGCCGCGTCCATGGCCTTCAAGGAGGCCGCCCGCCGCGCGGGCCCGGTGCTCCTGGAGCCCGTGATGAGCGTGGAGGTCGTGACCCCGTCGGACTACATGGGCGACGTGATCGGCGACCTGAGCAGCCGCCGCGGCAAGATCCAGGGCATGGACCAGCGCGGCGAGGCCCAGGTGATCAACGCCATGGTGCCGCTGTCGGAGATGTTCGGCTACAGCACCACGCTGCGCTCCATGTCGCAGGGCCGTGCCGTGTACAGCATGCAGTTCGCGCAGTACGAGGAAGTGCCCAAGAGCAAGGCTGAAGAGATCGTCGCCAAGATCCGCGGCTGAGCCGGGCGCTCGCCTGAGCAGCACGACGAAAGGGCGGTCCGCGAGGGCCGCCCTTTTCGCGTGGTGCGGGTCCGCCGGAATGCGCCACGCACAGCCGCGGAGAGGCAGAGGCGCTTGATCGCGCGATGAAGCACTCCGCGTCCTCCACGGCTCCGCGTGAGAATTCCCGGTGCCGTAACAGCGTCAGGGGTTGACGTTTGGCGACAGTGTGGCTATTCTTCTCGTCTTGCTCTGCTTCGGGGCCGCGTTTTCCGTGAAGGAGCGGTACCCCAGGCGACAGGACACCTTGCCGCAGCGAGGCTGCGGTGAGGTTTGCTGTCTTGGACGTTCACCGGACGGGGGAACGCGTCCGGGTTCGCGGCTGAGGCGGTTCGCCGGCCCGGGGCGCTTCACGGCGCCGCCGGGCGGAATCCATTCAGCCATCTTATACCACCCCTCAGGGACAGAGGATTCAAACCAATGGCCAAGGCCAAGTTTGAGCGCAACAAGCCGCACGTGAACGTGGGCACCATCGGCCACGTGGACCACGGCAAGACCACGCTGACGGCCGCGATCACGCGGATCCAGGCGGCGAAGGGTCTGGCGGACTTCACGAGCTTCGACAACATCGACAAGGCT
>NZ_DASURI010000926.1:0-8726 GCF_036280135.1 Longimicrobium sp. | reverse complement strand
GTTGCCGATCACCACCCGGGGCTCGCGCCGCTGGCGGCAGATGTCCACGGGCACGCGGTTGACGGCATGCCCCATGTTTCCTTCCCAGCACCCGTACAGCGGCTCGGCGATCACCTCGCCGGGGCCGGCCGCGGGGATGTCGATGGTCTCGCGGACCAGGGCGGCGCGCCGGGGCGTGTCGGTTTCCCCGGCGTAGAGCAGCCAGGCGTCGGCTCGGCGGGTCATGGATTCCGGGGCAGAGGACAAGGGGGTGGGATGCGTGTGCTTGGGGCCATCGTATCCCCGGGATGGGCGTCGGTACGAGTACGGATACGTTTCCGCTTCGGCAGGCGGGGGCCTGCGGGATGGAGCGCGGTTTCCGCAATCCCCACGTTTCGCATTCCATCCGATAAATGTCCTGAATTATTAATCCAGACAGGCGAGGCAGACAAGGACCTTTCTCCGGGTGGGAATCAGCATCAGCGAAGTTTACGGAGCGGGATCCGGTTTCAGCGAGGATCGCGGCCCATCGGCAGAAGTGGATGAAAATCGTCTCTCTGCGGGAGGGGCGGAAATCGCCGGTGCCGGGCGGATCGGCGGGATGGGACGCGATGCGGGGGACAGGTCGAGGCGCGGACCTGGAATCAACCTCCTTGACCCGCTCACGGAATCTGACTATTTCTGTGTCACACCCGCCACGCCCTCACCGGCTGGACCGCTCCGGCACCACGCGCCCCGCACGCGATGTCGCTCTCTCCGCCGATCCCTGACGCGCCGTACGCCCTTTCGCCGCTGCAGCAGGGGATGCTGTTCCAGTCCCTGCTGGCCCCGGCGTCGGGCGTGAACGTGCAGCAGGCCGCCGTGCACCTGGACGAGCGGGTGGACGCCGCGCGCATGCAGCG
The DNA here is from genome assembly GCF_036280135.1 of Longimicrobium sp. GTDB lineage: Bacteria > Gemmatimonadota > Gemmatimonadetes > Longimicrobiales > Longimicrobiaceae > Longimicrobium. The sequence continues at coordinate 7,845 of NZ_DASURI010000926.1, read as the reverse complement.
CGCGTGGGACGGCGTGCTGCGCCGCACCCCCATGCTGCGCACGGGCTTTCGCTGGGCGGGGCTGGCCGAGCCGGAGCAGTGGGCGGACCCCGGCGCCCGCGTGTGGGTGGAGGTGCGCGAGGCGCCTTCGATGGAGCCGGACGCGCGGGAGCCGTGGCTGGCGGCGCTGCTGGAGGAGGACCGGGCCCGCGGCTTTGACCCCGCCCGCCCGCCGCTGATGCGCGTGGTGCTGGTGCGCCTGGCGGACGACGCCTGGGTGCTCGTGTGGAGCTTTCACCACCTGCTGCTGGACGCGCGGTCGTTCACCCTGGTGCTGCGCGACGTCCTTGCCCTGTACGACGGCCACGTGCCGGACGAGGGCGCCCTGCCGGAGCGGACGCCGTTTCGCGAGCACGTGGCGTGGCTGCGCGGCCGCGACGCCGCCGCGGGCGAGGCGTACTGGCGGGACCGGCTGCGCGGCGCGGACGCGCCCGTCCCCGTGCCCGTGCTGCGCGCGGCCCCGCGCGACCCGGTCGCGGAGCCGCCCTTCGGCGTGCGCGAGCGGGCGCTTTCCGCCGGGGCGGACGGCGCCCTGCGCGCGTTCAAGGAGGCGCACGGCATCAACCTGAACACCCTGGCGCAGGGCGCGTGGGCGGTGCTGCTGGGGCGCTACACGGGGCAGTCCGCGCCCGTGCTGGGCGTGGTGCGCGCGGGGCGGTCCACGGGGCTGCCGGGCGCGGACGAGATGATCGGCCCCCTCATCAACACCATCCCCGTCCCCGTCCCGCTCCCCGCCGACGCGACCGTGGCGGAGTGGCTTGGGGCCGTGGCGCGGGGCAACGCGGCGCTGCGCGCGCACGAGCACGCCGCCCTGGCCGACGTGGCCCGGTGGAGCGGGGTGGGGGCGGGAACGCCCCTTTTCGACACCATCTTCAACTACCAGGCGGACTCGTACGAGGCGGCGTTCCGCGCGATGGGGCCGGCATGGCGCACCCGCACCGTCCGCATGCACCGCCGGCTGGGCTTTCCCCTTTCGCTCGCCGCCTACGCCGCGCCCCCGCTGCGCCTGCGCCTGGAGTACGACGCCGACCGCCTGGACGCCGCCGCGGCGGATGCCGTGCTGGGCCAGCTGGCGTGCCTGCTGGAGCAGATGGCGGCCCACCCTGACCGCCCCCTGGCCGCGCTGGACCCGCTGGACGATCACGCGCGGCACCGCGAGGCGCGGGCGTGGAATCCGCCGCCCGCGGCGTACCCGCTGGACGCCTGCGTGCACACGCTGTTCGAGCGGCAGGCGCGGTGCACGCCGGACGCCACGGCCCTCGTCATGGGCGCGGAGCGGTGGGGCTACGCGCGGCTGGACGCGCGGGCCAGCGCGCTCGCCCGGCGGCTGCGGCGGCGGGGCGTGGGGCTCGAAGTGCCCGTCGCGCTCTGCCTGCGGCCGGGGTTCTCCCTGGTGGCGGCCGTGCTGGCCGTGTGGAAGGCGGGCGGCGCCTGGATCCCCCTGGACCCGGCCGCGCCCCCCGGGCGCCTGGCCCTCCTGCTGCGCGACTGTGCTCCCGCCGTCCTGCTGACGGAGTCCGCCCTCGTCCCGCACCTGCCCCCGCACGCCGTCCCCCTCCTCCTCGCGGGCGACGGGGATGAAGACGACACGGACGATGCCCGGGCGGATTCGGTGGGATGTGCGGGATCTGCTCGATCGGCGGAATCGGCAGGATCTGCGGGATCTGCGGGATCTGCGGGATCTGCGGGATCGGCGGGATCGGCGGGATCGGCGGGATCGGCGGAGCCGGGCAGACCAGCGGAATGTGCCGATCCGTCGGAATCGGCAGGATCTGCGGAAGCAGGCGGATCGGCGGAAGCAGGCGGATCGGCCGAGGTGTCGCCGGAGAACCTGGCGTACGTGCTCTACACCTCCGGCTCCACCGGCACCCCCAAGGGCGTGGCCGTGCCGCACCGGGCCCTGGCCAACCACCTGCTGGGCGTGGCCGCCGCGTTCGGCATCGGGCCGGCGGACGGGGGCGTGGCCCAGGCGTCGTACACCTTCGACAAGTGGCTCGTGGAGGTGTTCGGCCCCCTGCTGGCCGGCGGCCGCGCGCGCCTGCTGTCGGCGGACGAGCAGCGCGACCCCGCGCGGGTGCTGGACGCGCTGGCCGACACCACCGTGCTGTACGCCGTCCCCGCCTTTCTCCGCCAGCTGGTGGACGCGGCCGGCGGCGGGCCGCTGGGCGCCGTGCGGGTGATCGGGACGGGGGGCGACCGCGTGCCGCCGGACGTCCTCGCGGCCGTCCGCCGCGTCCTGCCGGACGGCGACCTGCGCGTGGTCTACGGACCCACGGAGACCACGGTGGTCTGCACCGCCTGGCCCGTGCCGGCGGACGGCGCGGCGGCGGGGCATCCCATCGGCCTGCCCCTGCCCAACCTGCGCGCGTACGTCTGCGGCCCCGCGGGGGCGCTGGTGCCGCCGGGGGTGGCGGGGGAGCTGTGGATCGGCGGGGCGGGGGTGGCGCGCGGCTACCGGGACCGGCCCGGGCAGACGGCCGCCGCCTTTGTCCCCGACCCGTTCGCGGCCGAGCCCGGCGCGCGCCTGTACCGCACGGGCGACCGCGTGCGCCGCCGCGCCGACGGCACCCTGGAGTACCTGGGCCGGGCGGACGAGCAGGTCAAGCTGCGCGGCTACCGCATCGAGCCGGGCGAGGTGGAGGCGCTGCTGCGCGCCCAGCCCGGCGTGCGCGCGTGCGCCGTGGTGGTGCGCGAGGACGTGCCCGGCGATCCGCGGCTGGTGGCGTACCTGGCCGGCGCGCCCCGGGTGGACGAGGTGCGCGCCCGCCTGCGCGGCGCCCTGCCGCACTACATGGTCCCCTCCGCGTTCGTGGTGCTGGAGGCGCTGCCCCTGTCGGCCCACGGCAAGGTGGACCGCCGCGCCCTTCCCGCGCCGCCCGCGCACGACGCCGCGGCGGAGTACCGCGCGCCCCGCACGCCCGTGGAGGAGGTGCTGGCCGCCCTGTGGGCCGAGGTGCTGGGCCGCGACCGGGTGGGGACGGGGGAGAACTTCCTGGAGGCGGGCGGGCACTCGCTGCTGGCCACGCGCATCGTGGCCCGCGTGCGCGAGGTGTTCGGGGTGGACCTGCCCCTGCGGGCCCTGTTCGAGGCGCCCACCGTGGCCGAGCTGGCCGCGCGGGTGGAGGACGCGCGCCGCGACGAGGCCCCCCGCGTTCCGCCGCCCGCCCGCCGGGAGGACGACGGCCCGGCGCCGCTCTCCTTTGCCCAGGAGCGGCTGTGGCTGGTGGACCGCCTGGGGCCGGGAAGCGCGCTGTACAACCTGCCCGTGGCCCTGCGGCTGCGCGGCCCGCTGGACGCCGCCGCCCTGGAGCGGGCGCTGGGCGGCGTCGTGCGCCGCCACGAGCCCCTGCGCACCACCTTTGCCGCCGGGGACGACGGCCCCGTGCAGCGCGTGGCCCCCTTCGCGGGGTTCGCCCTCCCCGTGGAGGACCTGTCCGCCGCGGACGACCCCGCGGACCAGGCGCGGCGGCGGGCGGCGGAGGAGGCCGCGCGCCCGTTCGACCTGGCCGCGGGCCCGCTCTTTCGCGCGCGGCTGCTGCGGACGGCGGCGGACGACCACCTGCTCGTCCTTTGCATGCACCACGCGGTGGGCGACGGGTGGAGCGTGGGGGTGATCTTCCGCGAGCTGTCCGTCCTGTACGCCGCCGCGCGCGACGGCCGGCCGGCGCCCCTGCCGGAGCCGCCCCTGCGCTACGGCGACGTTGCCGCGTGGCAGCGGGCGCGGCTGGACGGCGACGCCCTGCGCGCGCCCCTGGCGTGGTGGCGCGCGCGGCTGGCCGGCGCGCCCGCGCTGCTGGAGCTGCCCGCGGACCACCCGCGCCCCGCCGCACAGCGCTTTCGCGGGGCGCGGGCGCGGCTGGACCTGTCCCCGGCCCTGCGCGCGGGGCTCGAGGCGCGGGCGCGGGAGGAGCGCGCCACCCTGTACATGGTGCTGCTGGCCGCCTTCCAGGTGCTGCTGGGCCGGTACGCGGGGACGGACGACGTGGTGGTGGGCACCCCCGTCTCCGGGCGCACGCACCGCGCCGTGGAGGGGCTGGCGGGCTTCTTCGTCGACACGCTGGTGCTGCGGACGGACCTGTCCGGCGACCCGGACGTCCGCGAGGTCCTGCGCCGGGTGCGCGCCACCGTCCTGGACGCCCACGCGCACGGCGAGGTGCCGTTCGAGCGGCTGGTGGCGGAGCTGCGGCCGGAGCGCACGCTGAGCCAGACCCCCCTCTTCCAGGTGGTGTTCTCGCTGGAGGACGACGCCGGCGTCCCGGACCTCGCAGGCGTGGCCGCGGAGCGGGTGGAGGTGGAGACGGACGGCGCCAAGTTCGACCTGGCGCTCTCCGTCGCCCCCCGCGGGGACGGGCTGCGGGCCACGCTGTCGTACGACACGGACCTGTTCGAGCCCGCCACCGCCGGGCGGATGCTGGAGCACCTGGCGCGGCTGCTGGAGCAGGTGGCGGCGGACGCGGACCGTCCCCTCTCCGCCCTGGAGCCCATGGGGGCCCACGAGCGCGCCCGGGTGGTGGACGGGTGGAACCGCACGGACGCCCCGTTTCCCACGGACGGGTGCATCCACCAGGCCTTCCAGGCGCAGGCGGCGCGGACGCCCAGCGCCGTGGCCGTGCTGCACGGGCGCGAGGCCCTCTCGTACGGGGCGCTGAACGCGCGCGCCAACCGCATCGCGCACCACCTGCGCGCGGCGGGGGTGGGCCCCGAGGTGCGCGTGGGCGTGTGCCTGCGGCGCGGCATGGACCTGGTGGCGGCGCTGCTGGGGGTGCTCAAGGCCGGGGGCGCGTACGTGCCCCTGGACCCGGCGTATCCCCCCGGGCGGCTGGCGCTCACCCTGGCCGACGCGGGCGCGCCCGTGCTGGTGACGCAGTCCGCCCTGGCGCCCCTGCTTCCCGACGCGCCCGGCGTGCGGCGCGTGGTGCTGGACACCGAGGCGGAGGCGATCGCCGCCCGTCCCGCGGACGACCCCGCGCCGGGCGCGGGGCCGCGCAACCTGGCGTACCTCATCTACACCTCCGGGAGCACGGGCCGGCCCAAGGGCGTGGCCATCGAGCACCGCAGCGCCCTGGCCATGCTGTCGTGGGCGTGGGACACCTTTTCCCCCGCGGAGCTGGGGGGGATGCTGGCGTCCACCTCCGTCTGCTTCGACATGTCGGTGTTCGAGCTGTTCGCCCCCCTGGGGCGCGGCGGCCGGGTGATCGTGGTGGAGAACGCCCTGGCGCTTCCCGGGGCCCCCGCGGCGGACGAGGTGCGGTTCCTGGACACCGTGCCCTCGGCGGCCGCGGCGCTGCTGGCCGTGGACGGGCTTCCCCCCGGCGTGCGCACGGTGCTGCTGGGGGGCGAGCCCCTCAAGGCGGAGCTGGTGGATGCCCTGTACGCCCGGGGCGTGGAGCGCGTGTACGACGGGTACGGGCCGTCCGAGGACACCACCTTCAGCACGGTGGCCCTGCGCACGCCCGGCGGGCCGCCCACCATCGGCCGCGTGCTGTCCAACTCGCGGGCGTACGTGCTGGACGCGACCCTGCGCCCCGTTCCCGTGGGGGTGCCCGGCGAGCTGTTCCTGGGGGGCGAAGGGGTGACGCGGGGGTACCTGGACCGCCCCGCCCTCACGGCGGAGCGCTACCTCCCCGACCCGCTGGGGCCGCGGCCCGGCGCGCGCGTGTACCGCACGGGCGACCGGGTGCGCTGGCGGGCCGACGGAACGCTAGCGTACCTGGGCCGGCTGGACGCGCAGGTCAAGGTGCGCGGCTACCGCGTGGAGCCCGGCGAGGTGGAGGCCGCCCTGCGCCGGGCCGGCGCCGCCGACTGTGCCGTGGCCGTGCGCCCGGACCCCCGGGGCGACCCGCGGCTGGTGGCGTACGTCGTGGGCGCCCCCGCCGAGGCCCTGCGCGGCGCCCTGCGCGACGCGCTCCCGGACTACATGGTGCCCGCGGCGTTCGTGGAGCTGGACGCGCTCCCCCTCACCCCCAACGGCAAGGTGGACCGCCGGGCCCTCCCCGCGCCGGCGGACGCGGAGGGCGAGGACGGCTACGTGGCCCCCCGCACGCCCCTGGAGGCGGTGCTGGCGGGCGTGTGGGCGCGGGTGCTGGGGTGCGAGCGCGTGGGCGCGGCAGACGGCTTCTTTTCCCTGGGCGGGCACTCGCTGCTGGCCGCGCGCGTGGTGGCGGCCCTGCGCGAGTCGCTGGGGGTGGAGCTCCCCCTGCGGGCCCTCTTCGAGGCGCCCACCCTGGCGGCCCTGGCCGCACGGGTAGAGGCGGAGCGCCGCCGGGGCGCGCCCCCCGCGCCGCCCGTGCTCCCCGTGGGGCGGGATGCGCCGCTGCCGCTCTCGTTTGCCCAGGAGCGGCTGTGGTTCCTGGACCGCCTGCAGCCGGGGAGCCCCCTGTACAACCTTCCCGCGGCGCTGCGCCTGCGGGGCCCCCTGGACGCGGATGCCCTGGCGCGGGCCCTGGACGGGCTGGCGGCGCGGCACGAGGTCCTGCGCACCGTCTTTCCCACCGTGGACGGCGCCCCCGTGCAGGTGTCCGCCCCCCCTGCCGCCGTGCCGCTCCCCCTGGACGACGTGCGGGACGCGGCGGACCCGGAGGCCGAGGCCCTGCGCCGCGCCGCGGCCGAGGCCCTGCGCCCGTTCGACCTGGCCGCGGGGCCGCTCGTCCGCGCGCGGCTGCTGCGGATGGCGACGGACGACCACCTGCTCCTCCTCTGCATGCACCACGGGGTGGCGGACGGGTGGACGGTGGACCTGCTGCTGGGCGAGCTGGCCGCCGGCTACGCCGCCGCCCGGGCGGGGACCCGGCCGGAGCTGCCCCCCCTCCCCGTGCAGTACGCCGACTACGCCGCCTGGCAGCGGGCGCGGCTGGGGGACGCGGTCCTGGAGCAGCCCCTGGCGTACTGGCGGGCGCGGCTGGCCCACGCCCCCGCGCTCCTGGAGCTCCCCACGGACCACCCGCGTCCCCCGCTGCGCACCCACGCCGGCGGCCGCGTGCCCGTGGCGGTGCCGGCGGAGCTGGCCGCCGCCCTGCGGACCCTGGCCCGCGACGCGGACGCCACGCTCTACATGGTGGTGCTGGCCGCCTTCCAGGCCCTGCTGGCCCGGTACGCGGGAGTGGACGACGTGGTGGTGGGAAGCCCTGCCGCGGGGCGCGAGCGCCCGGAGGTGCGCGGCGTGGCCGGCCTGTTCGCGCACACGCTGGCCCTGCGGGGCGACCTGTCGGGCGACCCGCCGTTCCGCGTCCTCCTGGGGCGCGTCCGCGAGGCCGTGCTGGGCGCCTGGGAGCACCAGGAGGTCCCCTTCGAGCGGCTGGTGGCCGAGCTGCGGCCCGGCCGCTCCCTGAGCCACGCCCCCCTCTTCCAGGTGGCGTACGCGCTGGAGGAGAACGCCGCGGACCCGCCCGCCTTCCCGGGCCTGCGGGTGGACGCGGTGGAGGTGGACCTCCCCGTCACCAAGTACGACCTGTCGCTGGCCCTGCGGGCGCGCGCAGACGACCTGCGGGGCGGGCTGGCCTACGCCGCGGACCTCTTCGAGCGGGGCACGGCGGAGCGGATGGCGGCCCACCTGCTCGCCGTGCTGCGGCGCGTGGCGGCCGACCCCGCCCTCCCCCTGTCGCGGCTGCAGCTGCTGGAGGACGGCGAGCGGCGCCGCGTGCTGGAGGCGTGGGGCGGCGTCCCCCGTCCGTACCACCCGCGGCCCGTGCACCTGGACATCACCGCGCGGGCGGCGCGGGCGCCGGACGCCGTGGCCCTCGTCTTCGGCGGGCAGACGGTGACGTACGGCGCCCTGGACGCGGACGCCGCCCGCCTGGCGCGCCACCT
>NZ_DASURI010000925.1:0-7456 GCF_036280135.1 Longimicrobium sp. | reverse complement strand
TCGGCGGATCGGCGGATCGGCGGATCGGCGGATCGGCGGATCGGCGGATCGGCGGATCGGCGGATCGGCGGGAATGTAGCGGCGGAGTCCACCCGCGCCGAGCGATTGAAATCGCCGCTGGAAAGGCACGAAGTCCGCCTTCGCGGACTGCCCCAGCGGAGGTCCCCGCGTGTGCACCGGCGCGTGCATCGATCGCGGCCTCCGCCGGGTCCGTCCCGCGTTGGCGGATGAAGCCCTGTTGGCGTCGCGCGTCAGCGCGAGACAGGGCTTTCTGCGGTCCCAGAGGCGGATTATGACAGTTGCGGATCTGAATCGCGTCGCGAGGCCCCAGCCCCGGCGAATGAATTCGCGGCTCTGACTGCGCGATGTCGGCCTTCGCCGACAGCTCCTGCCGCACGCCGCCCTTTGTGCACACAGGCCGCGTTCCAGCCCCCGAAGCCCGCCCCGCTGCACGTGGCGCCGCCGGTGCTGGGGCAGTCCGCACAGGCGGACTACGCGAACTTTCAGCGGCGAATTCATTCGCTCCGGCTGAGGGACGGCCTTACCGGATCAGATCCGCAACCGGCATCATCCGCGCAGGCTGGAACGTGGCGTTCATCCCCTCAACCTGCCCGCTGCCGATCCTCATCGGATCACCGGCGCGCATCGCGGTTCAATCCGCCACGCGCCTGGCCTATCCGCTACGCTGGCCTATCCGCCCCCGACCCTCATCCGCCCCGACCCTCATTCGCCCCGACCTTCATCCGCCCCTCCATCCGCCGCTTCGCCATCACGATCGCCGTCAGCACGACGACGATGGCGACGAACGCCAGCCATCCGTCCACGAGCTTGCGCGTGCCCCAGAACCACTCGTCCGCCCCCGGCACGGACGCGGTCGCGAAGCCATAGAACTTGAGCCAGAAGATCCACCCCGCGTGAATGCCCACGGACGCGGACAGGTCGCCCGTCCACTGGTACGCCAGCCCCAGGATCACCCCCGCCAGCGTCAGGCTCAGGAACGCGGGCACCAGCGTGTGCAGCGCCGTCATCCCCGCCAGCATCGTGGGCAGCACGCGCAAGCCGCTCAGCCAGTCCACCGTGGGCGGGTTCTCCGGGCGCCCCATGAAGTGCACGATGGCGTACACGGCGCTGCTCAGCGCCAGCGCGGCCGGCCAGCGCATGGCCCGCCGCAGCCCGCCGTAGATGGCGCCGCGAAAGAGCAGCTCCTCGATCACGGCCACGATCAGCGCCGTGGCCAGCACGCCCAGGAACTCTCCCGCCAGGTCGCCCGCGCCGCGCGGCTTGAGCGTGCGGCCGCCCGCCGCCAGCGCGATCACGCAGACGGCCGCGAGCGAGACGAAGCCCAGCGCGAACGAGGCGGCGAACGCCTTCCACCGGATGCCGCCCGCCGGCACGCCCGCGTCGCGCCATCCGCGGATCCCGGCCCCGCGGATGAACCAAGGCAGGCCGATGAGCGCCGTCAGCATCAGCGCGCGGTTCACGTAGCGCGCGAACGGCATCCGCGCCACGCTCTCCAGCGCGGGAACGGATTCCGCCAGCGCCTGCACGCCGCGGTACAGCCACGGCGCCAGCAGCGCGCCGCCCACGAACACGGCCAGGAGGTACAGCGCCAGCGCCCGCACGGGACGCCGGTCGCGCGGCGCGTCGGTCTGCATGGATGCGTGCGGATTCACGATGACGGACGAGGAACGGGCAGATGGATCGGCGGATCGGCGGATCGGCGGATCGGCGGATCGGCGGATCGGCGGATCGGCGGATCGGCGGATCGGCGGATCGGCGGATCGGCGGATCGGCGGATCGGCGCGACAACATACCTTCGCGAGCACGGATCGCGCATCTGCGGATCATCCTCGGCCGATCGACGGGAACCCGCCGCGGAACGACGATTCGGCGGATGCGCATCCACATCATCCGATCGCCGGGAAATCACCGGGCTCGCACATTCACCCGGCGGCAGCGTACGTTTGGGAGCGACGGCGCGGTACGCAATTTACGGTTTTTCTTGCGCCGGCCCCCCGCCGGAGCATATTTGCTTGAACACCCGTGCAGACGATGACTCTCCCCGCGCCCGCCGATGAGGTGGCGCCGCGGCTGTGGCGCATCACCACGCCCATGCCCGCGCGGCCGCCGGAGGTGCACGCGTACCTGGCCGCGCTGGACGGCGGCGGATGGATGCTCGTGGACGGCGGCCTGAACACCGGCGCCGCCTGGTCCGCGCTGGAGGCCGGCGTCCGGGCCGCCGCGGGCGGATGGAAGGACGTGCGCGTCCACGTCGTCACCCACATGCACATGGACCACGTGGGGCTCGCGGCCCGCGTGCGCGAACGCTCCGGCGCGGCCGTGTGGATGGGCCGGCTGGACGCCGAGCGGATGGCGCACGCCGCCGCGCACCCCGACGACGAGGCGGACTACCGCGCCGGACTGCTGGGCCGCTGCGGCGCCCCCGCGGAGATGCTGCGCACGGTGGAAGAGGCACGCCGCGGCGCCGAGCCCCTCGCGCCGCCCGTGACGGTGGACGGCACGCTGGACGGCGACGCGGGCGACATCCCCGGCGCGCCGGGCTGGCGCTTCGCGTGGACGCCGGGGCACACGGCGGGGCACGTCTCCCTGTTTCGCCCGGGGGACCGCGTGCTGATCGCGGGGGATGCCGTGCTGCCGCGCATCACCCCCACGCTGGGCGTGAACCGCCAGCGGACGGACCCCGTGGGCGACTACGCCCTGGCGCTGGACCGGCTGGAGGCGCTGTCGCCGGCCCTCGTCCTCCCCGGCCACGGACGGCCGCCGGAAGACGGCGTGGCCCGCATCCGCGAGCTGCGTACGGCCGCGGACGGCGAGACGGATACGATCGAGGCGCTGCTGCACACGGACGGGCGCACCTGCTGGCAGGTAGTGGACGCGCGCTATCCCGGGCGCGAGATGCCCGTCGGCACGCGCATGCTGGCCCTGCGCGAGACGCTGGCGCACCTGGACCGCCTGGCCACCGCCCGGCGCGCCACGGTGCGGACGGACGACGAGGGAGCCGCGCGGTTCGCCCGCGCGTCGTAAGATGGGGACGCGGCGCGGATTGGCCCGCCGCGGGGAGACATCGGTCTGAGGAGCCGAGATGTCGCGGATCTTCTGGATCCTGGTCCTGATGATCGGGGCCGTGGTGTTCGTAAAGCCGCTGCGCGAGCGCGCCACGCCGTACGTGGAGTTCGCGCTGAACCCGCTGTACGAGTGGGAGGCCAAGAACCGGGTGAACAACATCTACCGCGTGCTGGAGCGCACCCGGGCGGAGGGAAACCCGCTGCCGCGGCCGAAGGACTTCCAGGACTTTCTCACGGAGCGCGAGGGCACCAACGCGGCCCTGGACCCGTGGGGCACGCCGTACTTCCTGGTGCGCGAGCGCAAGTTCTTTCGCGTGAGCTCCGCCGGGGCGGACCGGCTGCCCAACACGGCGGACGACATCCACTCCACCCCCGAGGTGGCCGTGGACGCGGACAGGCGCCGCTGACCGGCATCCGCGGATCGGACGGACGGGGACGGACCATCGACGCACCGACAGAAGCACATCGGACTCTCATGCTCAAGGTTGGACTGACGGGAAACATCGCGGCCGGCAAGTCGTCCGTGGCCGACGTGTGGCGCGACATGGGCGCCACCATCGTGGACGCGGACGAGCTGGCCCGCCGCGCCGTGGAGCCGGGCACCCCCGCGCTGGCCGCCATCGCCGCCGAGTGGGGCACCTGGGTGCTGGACGAGGCCGGCGCCCTGGACCGCGCCGCCCTCCGGCAGATCGTCTTTGCCGACCCCGAGGCGCGGGCGCGGCTGGAGAGCATCGTGCACCCCGCCGTGGCCGCCCTGCGCGACGAGGACTACCGCGCCGCCGCCGCGCGGGGCGAATCGCTCGTCGTGGCCGACATCCCCCTGCTGTTCGAGGTGGGGATGGCGGACGAGTTCGACGTCGTCGTGCTCGTGGACGCGCCGGAGGAGATGCGCCTGCAGCGGCTGGTGGCGGACCGCGGGCTGGACCCGGACGAGGCGCGGCGGATGATCGCGGCGCAGATGCCCAGCGAGCTCAAGCACGCGCGGGCGGACGTCGTCCTCCACAACACGGGGACGCGCGGCGACCTGCAGGACAAGGCGCGGGACGTGTGGCGCGAACTCGTGAAGCGCGCGGGGGCCCGTGGCTGAGCAACGGATGCTGCGGGTGGACATGCACGTGCACACCCGCGCCAGCTACGACTCGCTGAACGATCCCGAGGGCATCGTCCCCGCCATGGACCGCGCGGGCATCGACCGCGTGGTGCTCACGGACCACGACGAGCTGCACCTGGCCCTGCGTCTGGCCGCGCGCCACCCCGATCGCATCATCGCGGGCGAGGAGGTGCGCACGGCCGAGGGGCCGGACCTCATCGGCATCTTTCTCACGGAGCGCATCCCCCGCGGCACGCCCCTGCGCGAGACGGCGGAGCGCATTCGCGCGCAGGGCGGCGTGGTGTACGTGCCGCACCCGTTCGACGTGCGGCGGCGGGGCGGCGGCGAGCACCACCTGGCCGCCATCGCCGACCTGGTGGACGTGGTGGAGGCGCACAACGCCCGCACCTGGGGCGAGGGCGTGAACGAGCGCGGCGAGGCGTGGGCCCTGGCGCGCAGCCTTCCGCTGGGCGCCGGCAGTGACGCGCACACGCTGGGCGAGATTGGCACGGCGTTCGTGGAGGTGCCGCCGTTCGAGCCCAACCGCGACTCGTTCCTCGCCGCGATCCGCGAGGGCCGCGTGGCGTCGCGGCGGACGTCGAAGCCGCTGGTGGCCGCGTACTCGGCGTTCGCCAAGGTGCGGAAGATGCTGCCGGGGGGATGAGGCGGGACGGTGGGTTCCGCGCGTCGGCGGCGGGGTTCGCGGCCGGAAAACTGCGGGAGACCGGGGACAGGGGACAGGGGACGGCCACCTACGGCGGGCGTGACGGAGGGATGATGACGAAGCGGATGCTCCTGGTCCTGGCGGTGGTTTCTTGCGCCGCCGCGTGCGGCGGCACGGAGGGCGGCGAGGCCCCTTCGGCCGAGGGCGGCGGCACCGTCGCCGACAGCACCCAGTCCGACAACACCAGCGGCAACGGCGCGCATACGGGCGGCTGAGGCGAAGGAAGCCAGGCGCAGCCCCGGGATGACCATCCGCGGACGAAGGGTTCGGCACCACCTCCCGGCAAGGTTCTGCATACGGCTGAAAGCCCCTCCGGGCGACGCGCGAGCGCCGTCCGGAGGGGCTTGTGGCTACCCGGGACGCGGGACTACGGCTGCAGCAGGATGGGGGCGAGGCTCTGGTTGGACGGGAACACCTGCACGCCGGGTCCGCCCTGCCAGCCGGAGTTGATATCGAAGGTCACGGTCTGCGACGGCGAACCGGTCAGGTCCACCAGGACGCCGGAGCCGGAGGCCTGTGCCACCGCCATCCCCGGGCTCATGGACGTGGGGCTGAACACCAGGAACACCTTCGGCACGGGCGTGATCACGGCCATCATGTTTCCGGAGAGCGGCAGCGCGTGGATGGGCGCGGAGCCTCCGGCGGACGATCCAAGCGCGAGCCCGACGGTGAGCTGCGCGAAGGTGCTGTTGTTGATGCCGATCGCGTTCGGCGGGCCGCCCTGCTGCACCTGCCCGAACCCGGACGGATCGGTGATGTCCAGCTGCATCCCGGGGGCGATGGGAAAGCTGGCGTTCGTCGTGATCTGCGCGCCGGGCATGACCTGGCTCTGCGACGTGTACACCTGGTAGTCCTCCGTCCAGCTCACGACGGTGCTCGAGCTAAAGCGGCTGCTGCTGAACCACACCGTCGGCAAGGCTCTGCCCCCGGACATGCCCGCCGCGTGCAGCCCGTACAGGCTGAAGCCGCTCTGCAGGAGCTGCTGGACGGTCTGCTGCGACATCTGGATGGTGACCTGATACGCACTCATGGGGCCTCGTGGGGAAGGGACGGTGAGGGGAAAACCGCTGCGTGATCCGGCGCGCGGACGGGGAACCGGTCCCGCGCGCAGCGAAGATACGGGTTTCGCGGTCCGGCATCCACGATCACGTTCTCCCGTCTCCTGTCCCCCGGCGCAGTGGCAGGCTGTCCCCTGCAACCCGTCCCCTGTCCCCCGCGGTTCGCACGCAGCAGATTGTCCGCCGCAGTGCACGAACCCGGACGAGACGCAATCCAATGACCGACGACCGATATCCACCCCGGCGCGAGGCTCCCCTGGACCTCGCGTCGGTGTTTCTGGGACCCAAGGGCGAAAACGCCGACGTATTCGAGCGCCTGCTGCTGGAGGCGTTTCGCGACCACGTGTTCTGGCGCCGCAACTTTCACCCGGAAGACGGCTTTCACGTCACCGAGGGCGAAAAGCACAGCCCCGACTACCAGGCGGCCATCAGCACCCTCTCGCAGGAGCTGATGGGGCTGCTGGGCGAGCTCAAGGCAGGCGTTCCGTTCTTCAGCCCGCGCTACATCGGGCACATGACGAGCGACCTGACCATGGCGAGCCTCATCGGCTACTTCGCCACCATGCTGTACAATCCCAACAACGTGGCGGCCGAAGCCAGCCCCGTGACCACGCGGCTGGAGCTGGAGGTGGCGGCGCAGCTGGCCCGGATGATCGGCTACGATCCCGACGCGCAGTGGGGACACCTCACCAGCGGCGGCACCGTGGCCAACTACGAGGCGCTGTGGGTGGCCCGCAACGTCAAGTACCTGCCCGTGGCCGTGCGCTGGGCCGCGGAGGAGATGGGGATCGGCGGACTGGCCGTCACCCTGCCGAACGGGTTCCAGGCGCCGCTGGACCAGCTGGACCTGTGGCAGATGCTGAACGTGACGCCGCGCGACGCGCTGGACCTGGCCGCGCGCTTTCGCGAGCACGTGGGCGACGCGTACCAGGCCGTGAGCGCCCTCGCGCGGCACTCGCTGGAGGGGCTGGGATTCCAGGAGTTCGGCCGGCGGCTGGCCGCCATCTACGGCGACGCCCTGCCGCCCGCCGTGGTCCTGGTGCCGTCCACGGCCCACTACTCGTGGGAAAAGATCTGCCGCACGCTGGGCATCGGCGGGGCGCAGCTGGTGCACGTGCCCGTGGACCGGCGCTTTCGCATGGACCCCGAGGCGCTGGAGGCCGCCGTTCGCCACCTGGCGGCGCGCCGGCAGCCCATCATCGCCTGCGTGTCGGTGATCGGGACCACGGAGGAGAGCGCGGTGGACCGGCTGGACCTCATCGCCGACGCGCGCGAGCGGCTGGGGCGTGAGCTGGGCGTGGGCTTCTACCTGCACGCGGATGCCGCGTGGGGCGGATACGCGGCCGCCATCACCTGGGGCGCGGATGGGCGCCGCCGCAAGTACACCGAGGCCCTGCGCGACTACGCGCCGGAGGTGTGGCCGGAGGAGGGCGTGTTCCGCGGGCTGGTGGCCATGGAGCGGGCGGACAGCGTGACCATCGACCCGCACAAGCTGGGC
>NZ_DASURI010000924.1:0-5424 GCF_036280135.1 Longimicrobium sp. | reverse complement strand
CGGGCCCGGGGACAGGCCGAAGGAGCTCAGTCCGAACACGCGGGGGTCCGTAGCAGTTGTAGCAGATGCCCGGCCCGCACAAATCCTGCGCAGCCGCATGATAATCCGCGCCCCCACCTGATGCAAGCACGCAAAATGTTTATTTGCAACTACTTATAGTATACGGAATTCTGTATTCGCCCTGCCCCCCGGGATGGAAGGGGTCGCGTCCGCGGATGTTTGCGGGCAACAGCATGAAGCAGAGCGACTTGGATGCGCTGAACTGAAACAGGCCCGGTATGGGAGGAGCGGACTCTCGGCCGGTCTTAAATCGTCCGTTTACGTTCTGATCAGGTGCGGATGGGTCCCGTCGCGTCCGTATCAGATGCCGAAATCCCCCGTACGAGGGCGACCTCTGCGCCCATCCGGCGTCCCGGCCGGTGCGGAGATTGCCCGTGCGGACGGTGACCACCCTCCATCCACGCCCACCGGCCATGGCCCATGCTGCTGCGCTCCACTGACCGCGGGCTGTACTGCGAAGCGGGCGACTTTTACGTGGACCCCTGGCAGCCGGTGGACCGCGCCGTCATCACGCACGCGCACGGCGACCACGCGCGCTGGGGCAGCCAGTCGTACCTGGGCTCGCGCGAGGGCGAGCGCGTGCTGCGCACCCGCATGGGGCCGGGCGCCCGCATCCGCACGGTGGACTGGGGCGAGACCGTGAGCGTGAACGGCGTGCGCGTGTCGCTGCACCCGGCCGGGCACATCCTGGGCAGCGCGCAGGTGCGCGTGGAGCACGGGGGAGAGGTGTGGGTGGTCAGCGGCGACTACAAGACGGAAGCGGACCCCACCTGCACGCCGTTCGAGCCGGTCCGCTGCCACACCTTTGTCACCGAGTCCACCTTTGGCCTGCCCATCTACCGCTGGCGCCCGGACCGCGAGGTGTTCGCGCAGATCGACGCGTGGTGGCGGTCCAACGCCCAGCAGGGGCGGGCGTCGCTGCTCTTTGGCTACGCGTTGGGCAAGGCGCAGCGGCTGCTGGCGGGGATCGATCCATCCATCGGCCCCATCTACACCCACGGCGCCGTGGAGCGGCTGACGGCCGACTACCGCGACACGGGCGTGCCCATGCCGCCCACGCACTCCCCCGTGGGCCAGCCGCGCGGGCACGACTGGGGCGGCGCGATGGTGGTGGCGCCGCCGTCTGCGCACGGCACGCCGTGGATGCGGCGGTTCGGCAACGCGTCCACGGCGTTCGCCAGTGGGTGGATGCGGGTGCGGGGCCACCGCCGCCGCCGCTCCGTGGACCGCGGCTTCGTGCTGAGCGACCACGTGGACTGGCCGTCGCTGCTCCAGGCCATCGCCGCGACCGAGGCGGAATGTGTGTGGGTCACGCACGGCTACCGCGAGCCCGTGGTGCGCTGGCTGCGGGAGCGCGGGCTCCAGGCGCAGGCCGTGGCCAGCCGCTGGGAAGGCGAATCCGACGAGGCGGACGTCGTCGTGGAGACGGAGGAAACATCCTCTTCCGCCGAACCGTCTCCTACCGCTCCGGAGCGCCCCGAATCCGCCATGTTGGACACTGTTGACAGACCTGCGGATTCCCGTTAGCGTCCATGCGTGACCGACGAAAGGATCTCATGTTCACACATGCCAGGCGTGGCCCGGTCCGCGTCCTGTGGACGCGCGGCTGCATGCGCCCCGTCCCGCCGGACCGCGCTCGCGACGAGGATCTGCACGTGTTCCTGAAGGTGAGCAAGCGCTCGCGCAAGTCGATCAGGTGGTACATCGACCGATTGCTCGGTCCTGCTTGATCGGCGGCTCGCCTTCCTGACCTGTGGCCGGACGCAAGTCCGGCCTTGGTCTTTTCTGGCCCAGAGAGGGGGGAACGATGGTGCGGAGGGGTGGTTACATCGGCAACGGGAGCCCGGCAGCCGGGCATCTCAGGCCGGGACACCTGGTCTGGATGCCGGCGGGATCCACATGGCTAAACCGCGACAAGCCGCGCCCGTTCGTGCTGACGACGGCGTACACGCCCGGGCGGCTGGCAACGCTGGTGTATGGAAGCTCTCAAGAGACGGAGATGCGGCACGGGGCCGCGTTCATTGCCGTAGAGCCTGTGCCCGCGGGGTTGCGTCGCAACCGGCTCCGCAGCACTACATATTTCTACCCGGGTACGCTCCTGCCCGTACGGTATCCGCTGCTGCCGCCCCATGCGGGATTCCTGGGAGGCGCCCTGGACGAGTTGCGGAGAATGCTGAGGCGGGCGCTCGGGATCGGGCAGGGCTCCTGTCTCGCTCCGGGGGCGGACAGCAACTCGCGGCGCGGGCGCGTCGTGATTCTGCAGCCGTGGATGGAGCGGGATCTACGCACATCCCTGGCCGTACTGCTCACCGAGTCACGGTATTCAGCGGAAGCCAACTACCAGATCATCCTGCCGATCTATCCGGCGGCGAGATCACCATTGGACGGTGATGATATCCGGATCTCGTTGGGTGAGTGGCTGACCGTCGCGCCGGCGCTCGAGGAGGGCGCACTTCTGCCGATCCCGGCCGTGCACTCGGTGTGGCAGGCACACGCAATCGCACGCGAGACGGAGCACGTGATGGACGAGGAGTCCCTGGCGCGGATCGATCGCGCGCTGTGCGACTACTTCTCGCTTCCCGACCCGCCGCCGGGCGGGTGAGCGGGCGCGGCGGATGCGGTGTGGCCGGGTATCTGCTACTTGTCTCGGCCGTCATCCGCAGCCGTTCGTCACTGGACCACAGCCCCGCCGCACGTTGAAGCGCTTCGCCGAGCTGTACGCCGCGCTGGA
The DNA here is from genome assembly GCF_036280135.1 of Longimicrobium sp. GTDB lineage: Bacteria > Gemmatimonadota > Gemmatimonadetes > Longimicrobiales > Longimicrobiaceae > Longimicrobium. The sequence goes on along the minus strand of NZ_DASURI010000924.1, from coordinate 2,633 downwards.
CGAGACGACCAGGACCGGCGAGAAGGTGGACGCGCTGGCCGCGTACTTCGCGCGCACGCCGCCCGAGGACGCCGCCTGGGCCGTGCACTTCCTGAGCGGCCGGCGGCCCAAGCGCCTGGTGGGCGCGCGCAAGCTGGCCGAATGGGCCATGCAGTCCACCGGCGTGCCCGAGTGGCTGTTCACGGAGTGCTACGAGTCCGTGGGCGACCTGGCCGAGACCATCTCGCTCCTGCTGCCGGAGAGCGACGAGTCCAGCCCCCTGCCCCTGCACGCGTGGGTGCAGGACCGCCTGCTGCCCCTGCGCGGCGAGGACGACGAGACCCAGCGCCGCGCCATCCAGCGCGCCTGGGCGGAGCTGGACGGGCCGCAGGCGTACGTGTGGAACAAGCTCATCACGGGAAGCTTTCGCGTGGGCGTGTCGCAAAGCCTGGTGGTCCGCGCGCTGTCCCGCGTGAGCGGCGTGGACGAGGCCACCGTGGCGCACCGGCTGATGGGCGCGTGGGACCCCACCCCGGAGTTCTACCTGCGCCTGCTGGCCGTCGACACCAGCGACGCGGACCTCAGCCGTCCATACCCCTTCTTCCTGGCGTACGCGCTGGAGGGCGAGCCCGAGACGCTGGGCGACGCGCGCGACTGGCAGGCGGAGTGGAAGTGGGACGGCATTCGTTCGCAGGTCATCCGCCGGCGGGGCACCACCTTCATCTGGTCGCGCGGCGAGGAGCTGATCACGGAGCGCTTTCCCGAGCTGGCGCAGGCCTCCGCCCTGCTGCCCGACGGCACCGTGCTGGACGGCGAGATCATGCCCTGGCGCGACGGGCCGCTGCCGTTCGCGCAGCTGCAGCGCCGCATTGGCCGCAAGACGCTGGGGCCCAAGATCCTGGCCGAGGTGCCCGTCGTGCTGCTCGCGTACGACCTGCTGGAGACGGACGGCGCGGACGCGCGCGAGCAGCCGTTCGCGTGGCGGCGCGCGCGGCTGGAGGCGCTGGTGCGCGAGACGCCGTCGGCCGGGCGCATCCTGCTTTCCCCCGCCGTGCACGCCGATACGTGGGACGGGGTGCTGCAGGCGTGGCGCGACGCGCGCGGCCGCGGCGCCGAGGGGCTCATGCTCAAGCGGATGGACGCGCCGTACGGCGTGGGCCGGCGCAAGGGCGGATGGTGGAAGTGGAAGGTGGAGCCGTTCACCATTGACGCCGTCCTCATCTACGCGCAGCGGGGGCACGGCCGGCGCGCGTCGCTGTACACGGACTACACGTTCGGCGTGTGGAAGGACGGCGAGCTGGTGCCGTTCGCCAAGGCGTACAGCGGGCTCACGGACGAGGAGATCCGCAAGGTGGACGCGTTCGTGCGCCGCAACACGATGCAGCGGTTCGGGCCCGTGCGCACGGTCAAGCCGGAGCTGGTGTTCGAGCTGGCGTTCGAGGGCATCCAGCGCTCGCCGCGCCACAAGAGCGGCGTGGCCGTGCGCTTTCCCCGCATGCTGCGCTGGCGCACGGACAAGAAGCCGGAAGACGCGGACTCCCTGGAGACCATCCTGGCCATGCTCGACGCACACGGGCCCGTCGGCTGATCGGGAAGGACGGGGCTCACACGGCACTTCGTGAACGGCACTTCGTGAGCGGTTGGCTCCACACCGGGCCACCTCCGTACCCGTGGGACCCTGAAAGAGCGCGAGAGGTTCGTCGGCCGCTGAGGGGCGGATTGGGCACGATCCAACCGTTTCTCCGTTCACGAATTGCCGTTCACGAAGTGCCGTGTGAAATGCAGGTCGCCGTTGCCGTCCCAGGATCATGGGCGTGACGGGCGATTGCGTGTCGGGTTCGTCGCGATTACCGTCGATGGCATCCGCTACACCTGTTCCTCCCGAAATCCCGCCGCCCCATGAAGCCGCTCCGCATCCTCTCCCTGCTCGCGCTCGCGTCCCTCGCCGCCTGTGGACGCGGTGACGCAGCGGGGGACACGGCCATCGTCCGCGACAGCGCGGGCATCCAGATCGTCGAGAACCGCGATGGGCGGTGGCGCGAGGGCGAAGCGTGGCGGCTGTCCGACGAGCCCGTGCTGCGGATCGGCGTGACGGAGGGCGACCCGGCGTACCAGATGGACGGCGTCCGCGCGGCGCTGCGGCTGGGGGACGGGCGCATCGTGGTGGCCAACGCGGGGAGCAAGGAGATCCGCTTCTACGACGCGCGGGGAACGCACCTGCTGAGCTCCGGGCGGCAGGGCGGCGGACCCGGCGAGTTCCAGTCGCTGTGGGAGATGCGCCGCCTGCCGGGCGACTCGCTGCTGGTCTACGACCTGATGGGCTTCCGGCTGTCGTGGATCGATCCCGCTGGCCGCTTTGTCCGCTCCACGCAGCTCGCGCCCGTGGGGGGCGTGCCGCCGCGCTTCGCGGACCGCCTGGCCGACGGCTCGCTGCTGCTGTCCAGCTCGGCGCGCCAGTCCAGCGGTCCGCCGGCCGCGGGCATGCACCGCGACACGCTGCGGTGGCTGCGGATGGCCCCTGGCGGCGGGTTGGACTCACTTCCGCTCACCCCCGGCGCCGAGTCGCACCTTGCCATCGGCGGGTCCGGTTCGTTTACCGTGCTGAGCATGCCGTTCATGCGCGACGTGCACACCGTCGCCGCGGGTGACCGGTA
>NZ_DASURI010000923.1:0-9221 GCF_036280135.1 Longimicrobium sp. | reverse complement strand
ACGACGGGCCGGAGAACCTGGGACCGCTGCTCACCGCGCGCGAGCGGCGCGACCTGGAGCGCCGCCTGGCCGCGCACCGCGCCTGATACGCAACGCCCCGCGGACCTGCGTCCGCGGGGCGTCGTCGTCCTCGGCGGAGGTTTGCCGGGCGCGCATGCATACGCGTACGCGCGCGACGTGCGCGTGTGCATGCGCGCGGGCTGGCGGAAACGCCGTCAGCAGCGTACTTTGTCGGCCCATCCGAGCCCCCGTTCGCGGGGCACCGTGCCGGCCTTGCGGGGTACTACGTCCGCAGCGCATAAGTGCGCTTCAGGCAACGACTTCCCTGACGAAATAGATGTCCGACGACTTCACGCCCGACACGCCCGGGCAGGACGGCGACGAGCCGATGGACGGCGCCGGCACCCCCGGTTCGCGCGTTCTGCCGCGGCTCATCGAAGACGAGATGCGCGAATCGTTCATCGACTACTCGATGAGCGTGATCGTGCAGCGGGCGCTTCCCGACGTGCGCGACGGGCTCAAGCCGGTGCACCGCCGCATCCTGTTCGCCATGCAGGAGGCGGGGCTCATCCCCACGCGGCCGTACAAGAAGTGCGCGACGGTGGTGGGCGACGTGCTGGGAAAGTACCACCCGCACGGCGACGCGTCCGTGTACGACGCGCTCGTGCGCATGGTGCAGGACTTCTCCCTGCGCTACCCGCTCATCGACGGCCAGGGCAACTTCGGCAGTATCGACGGCGACTTCGCGGCGGCGTACCGGTACACCGAGTCGCGCCTGGCGCCGCTGGCCGGCGAGCTGCTGGCGGACATCGACAAGGAGACCGTCGACTTCGCCCCCAACTACGACGACCGGCTCACGGAGCCGCGCGTGCTGCCGTCGCGCTTTCCGAACCTGCTCGTCAACGGCAGCAGCGGGATCGCGGTGGGCATGGCCACCAACATCCCCCCGCACAACCTGCGCGAGGTGGTGAACGCCTGCGTTCACCTGGTGGACAACCCCGACGCCACCTGGGAGGACCTGCACCAGTTCGTGAAGGGGCCCGACTTTCCCACGGGCGGCGTGATCTACGGGCGCGACGGCATCCGCGAGGCGTACGAGACGGGGCGCGGCCGCGTGGTGCTGCGCGCCCGGGCCGAGATCGAGGAAAAGGACGGCGGCCGGGGCGAGCGCATCATCATCACCGAGGTGCCGTTCCAGGTGAACAAGTCGCGCGTCATCGAGCACATCGCCGAACTGGTGCGCGACAAGAAGCTGGAGGGCATCAGCGACCTGCGCGACGAGAGCGACAAGCGCATCCGCATCGTCATCGACCTCAAGCGCGATGCCATTCCCCACATCGTGCTCAACCAGCTGTACAAGCACACGCAGCTGCAGAGCACCTTCGGCGTGATCATGCTGGCCCTCACGGGCGGCGTGCCCAAGGTGATGAGCCTGCGCGAGATGCTGTACCACTTCGTGCAGCACCGGCACGAGGTGGTGCGCCGCCGCGCGGAGTACGAGCTGCGCAAGGCGCGCGAGCGGGAGCACATCCTGGAGGGCCTCAAGATCGCCGTCGACAACATCGACGAGGTCATCGCCATCATCCGCGGCAGCGAGACCACGGCCGAGGCGGGGCAGTCGCTGCGCTCGCGCTTTGGCCTGAGCGACCGCCAGAGCGACGCCATCCTCAACATGCGCCTGGCGCGCCTGACGGGGCTGGAGATCGAGCAGCTGGAGGCGGAGCTGGGCGAGGTGCGCGCCACCATCGCCGACCTGGAGGACATCCTGGCCAGCGAGGTGCGGCGCCGGGGGATCATCAAGGACGAGCTCACGGAGGTCGCCGACAAGTTCGGCGACGAGCGGCGCACGGAGATCCTGGGGATGACGGGGGCCTTCTCCATCGAGGACCTGATCCCCGACGAGGAGATGGTGATCACCGTGTCGCACAGCGGCTACATCAAGCGCGTGCCCAGCGACACGTACCGGGCCCAGGCGCGCGGCGGCCGCGGCATCGAGGGGATGAAGACCAAGGACGAGGACTGGGTGGAGCACCTGTTCCTGGCCAACACCCACGACTACCTGATGTTCTTTACCCGCGACGGCCAGTGCTACTGGCTCAAGGTGCACGAGATCCCCGTGGGCTCGCGCAACTCGCGGGGCAAGCCCGTGGTGAACCTCATCAACATCGCCAGCGACGAGAAGATCGCGGCGCTGGTGCCCGTGCGGGAGTTCAGCCACGAGCGCTCGCTCATCTTCGTCACGCGCCGGGGCGTGATCAAGAAGACGTCGCTGGCGGCGTACGGAAACCCGCGCCGCGTGGGCCTGAACGCCATGAACGTGCTGGAGGGCGACGAGCTCATCAGCGTGCAGCTGGCCGACGGCAGCTGCGACGTGGTGCTGGCCACGCGCGACGGCATGGCCATCCGCTTCGAGGAGGGCAACGTGCGCGAGATGGGCCGCGCCACCACGGGCGTGCGCGGCATCTCGCTCATGGGCGACGACGTGGTCATCGGCATGGTGGTGACCAAGCCGGGCAGCACGCTGCTGGTGGTGAGCGAGCTGGGCATGGGCAAGCGCACCGTCCTGGAGGCGTACCGCTGCCAGCGCCGCGGCGGCAAGGGCGTCATCAACCTGCGCCTGTCGGAAAAGACGGGGCGCGTGGTGAGCATCAAGGAGGTGCACCCGGGCGACGAGCTCATGATGATCACCCGCGAGGGCATCATCATCCGCAGCCCCGTGGACCAGATCCGCGTGGTGGGCCGCAACACGCAGGGCGTAAAGCTCATCAACCTGGGCCCCAAGGACGCGGTGATGGACGTGGCCCGCGTGGTGAACGAGGACGAGGAGCCCAAGCCCATCCTGGACGACGTGCCCGAGGGCCAGGAGGTGGTGGATTCCACGGCGCTCATGGAGGAGGAGCTGGGGATCGAGGACGAGGAGGACGACGGCGGCGAGCCGGAGGACTTCATCGAGGAGGACGAGGGTCCCGACTCCGTGGACGAGCTGATGGACGACGACGAGGTCTGATCCTCGGCGCGGACTGGATCCCTGGTGATGGATGCGGGCGGGGCGGCAGCGATGCCGCCCCGTTCGCGTTAGGGAGAGAACCGGGTGCGCTGGGCCGACATCCAGCCTGAGCGGGTAAACCCGCCGCTGGGACAGCCATAAGCCCCGTCTCGCGCCGACGCGCTCCGCGAACGAGGCTTCAACCGACTACAGGGGCGCCGTCCGGCCGGCGGCCGACTTCCGCACCAAGCGAGTGAACTCGCCGCAACGACGGCGGAAAGCCTCACAAACTGCGTGAGGCTTCAACCACGAAAAGGCCGCCCCGGTGCACCGGAACGGCCTTTCGCTGGGGCAGTCCGCGAAGGCGGACTTCGCGAATTTCCAGCGGCGAATTCCATTCGCTTCTGGACGTCGCGGATCGTGCTCCGGTGCATCCCGACGGCGCGCGGCAGGAGCTGTCGGCGAAGGCCGACATCACGTTTTCGGTGCCGCGAATTCATTCGCCGGGCCGGCTGGGGGCCTGCCCCACCTCGCGATCTCACCTCCGGCGCGACCTGAATCCCGCAGATCTCGCTTCGCGATCTCACTCCGCACGCGATCCCGGCTCCGCGATCTCACCTCACGCGCGCCGCCTGCATCCCGCGATTCCATTCTCACGCGATCCACGTTGCGCGCACCACTCCGCGCTCACCCCAGCGTGATCGTCCACCCGGGCGCGCCGGGAAGTTCCACGGGCGCGCCGGAGAGCCAGCGGCGCACGTCCGCCGGCTGCGCGAGGGCGAACGTCGGCGGTGGGGCGGGGAGCTCGATCTGCGCGCGGCGGCGGCGGCGCGGCGGGGTGCGGCGGCGCGCACGGGCGCGGGCCCGCGCGGCGGCCGCGGCGCGCTCCGCCTCGGCGATGGCGGCGGGGCTGCCGGGGCGCGGACGGACGGGCTGGTCGGAAACGGCCTTGGCGGCCAGGTCCCCCACCCGCGCGCGCACCTCCAGCATGCGCCCCGAGCTGCCCTCCGTGTACGTGCGGTTGGTCAGGAGGACGACGAACAGCTCGCGTTGCGGATCGATCCAGATGGCCGTCCCCGTGAACCCCAGGTGCCCGTACGACCGCTCGGAGAAGTAGCTGCCGGCGGCGCTCCGCGGTGCGGGCGTGTCCCAGCCCAGGGCGCGCGTTCCCGCGTTGGGCTGGCGGCGCGTCCACGCGGAGATGGTGCCGTTCCCCAGCACCCGCCGGGTGCCGTACGCGCCCCCGTTCAGCAGGGTCTGCGCGTAGATGGACAGGTCCCATGCGGTGGAAAAGAGCCCCGCGTGGCCCGCCACGCCGCCCAGCCGGTACGCGTTGCCGTCGTGCACCACGCCGTCCACGGTGTACGGCCGCTCGCTGCCGGGCTGCGCCGTGGGCACGGCGCGCGGCTGCAGCTCCATCTGCGGCACGTAAAAGGTGTTCTCCATCCCCAGCGGGCCGTAGATGCGCCGGGCCAGCAGCCGGTCCATGGGCTCTTCCGCGCGGCGCGCCACGGCCTCGGCCAGCAGGATCATCCCGAAGTCGCTGTACTCCACGCGCGTTCCCGGCGGCGTCACCAGCTCCGAGCGGATCACCCGGCGCAGGGCCGCGTCGCGCGACGACAGCGGATACAGCCAGTCGCCCGCGGGCAGCCCGCTGGTGTGCGTGAGCAGGTGGCGGATGGTGACGTCGGCCTTGCCGTCGCCGCGAAACTGGGGGATGTAGCGCCGCAGGGGCGCGCCCAGGCCAATGCGCTCGTCCTCCACCATCACCATGGCGGCGGGCACGGTGCCGACCACCTTGCTGAGCGACGCGATGTCGAACAGGGTCGTCCGCGGATCCACGGCCGCGCCGCCCGTGCGCCCGTAGCCGCGCAGCTTGACGATCGCCCCGCGCCGGCCGACCGCCACCGCCGCCGCGCTGAACACACCGTCGTCGATGGCCTGGCGGATGACGCGGTCGATGGCGTCCAGCGTGTCGCCGCGCATGTCCGCGGAATCCGGCGCCACGACGCGCAGCGTGCGCGCGGGGGGCCAGACGGTGCCCGGCGGCAGGCGCGGCGCGCGGATGGCGCCCGTGACCGCCGCGGCGGCCGCGCGCTGGGCCGCGTCGCCCTCGCCGCGCACGACGATGACGGATCGGGCGCGCGGCGGCGCCACGTCCGTGGCGGGAAAGAAGTCGATCCACACGATCTGCCGCGACGTCGTGTCGCGCCGCAGCTCCGCCAGGCGCGCGTCGGGGAGGGCCGCGCGGGCGGTGCTGTCCGGCCACGCCAGCGCGGGGACGATGCGGTCCACGACGGCCGGCCGCGCCTCGCGAAAGGCGCCGACGATCACGCATCCCGCGTCCGCCGCGTCGAACGCGATGCCGGGCGGGACGAGTGAGCCGCGGCGGGGCAGGCGGTCCGTCTGCAGGTGGCGCAGGCCGGGGATGCGGCGCCGCAGCGCATCCGCCAGGGACTTCGCGGCGATCCCCTGCCGCGTGACGAGCACCGTCCGCCGGCATCCCCGCAGCACGTCCGCCGGCGCGCTGCCCAGGATCGACAGGGCAGACTCGTGCGCGGCAAAGGCGAGCGTGTCGGCGCTCCCGTCGGCCAAATCCGCTTCCTTCGATTCCCCGCGATCCGCCGGCTTCCCCTGGTCCGCGGACCTTGCGGAATTCACCGCGCGGGCCGAGTCGCCGCCCGTCATCCCCAGCCCCAGGCGCTCCTTCGCGTCAAAGATGCGGCGGACGGCGATCTCGATCATCTCCCGGCGCACGCGGCCGGATTCGACGGCGGCCACGATGGCGTCGATGGCCTCGCGCTCGTTCTCCACGCCCACGAGCAGGTCCGCCCCGGCGGAGACCGCGCGCACGGCCGCCTCGCCCCCGCCAAAGCGCCGGACGAGGGGCGCCGTGGGCGACAGGTCCTCGATCACCAGCCCGTCGAACCCCAGGTCGCGCCGCAGGATGCCCGTGACGAAGACGGGGTTGTCCGGCAGGGGGACGGAATCGCGCGTCAGGGACGGGACGGCAACGGAGGCGGGCTTGACGGCGCCCACGCCGCGCGCCAGCAGGTCGCGCAGCAGGCCCAGCTGCAGTGCCTCCGCCGCGGCGCGGTCCCAGCCCAGGACGCGGTACTCCACGTCGGCCTGTCCCGGCCCCGGCGACAGCGCGCGGAGGCCGACGATCAGCCCGTTCTCCGCCAGCGCCTGCGCGTACGCGGCGAACGCGCTGTCCGCGCGCGCCCCGCCGGGCGCCGGCAGGGCCGTCTGCCGGGGAAAGGACGGGGCGGAGAGCATGGCGAAGTTCACCCCCGCCGCGCGCGCGTCGGCCGCGGCGCGGGCCGCCGCCGCGCGGATGCGCTCGCCGTCCCACGTGGCCAGCGAGGCGGGCGGGGGCAGCTCGGCCGCGCCGGCCAGGGCGCCGCCCGCGCCGCGGTCCAGGTCCGCGATGACGAGGAGCGGACGGCGGGCGGTGCGCTGGATGAGGCCCACGCGCCGCTCGGCGACGGAGGCGGAGCCGGGGAGCAGCCGCACGCCGCCCACGGCGCTGGCCGCCAGCCGCCGGGCGATGAGCGTGTCCTGCGACGTGCGCGCGTCGGGGCGCACGTACACGGCGGGCGCCACCATCTGCGCCACCTGCTCGCGCAGGGGCATACGGACGATGCGCTCCTGCGCCCACGGCGACACCTCGTCGCGGCAGGCGGCCAGGGGCGCCAGCGCGGCGAGCAGCAGGCCCAGTGTTGCGAGTGAGCGGCGGACGGACAACGGTTCGGGCGTGACGGGTGTCGAGAAATCAGCGGACCACGTGACACCGGGGCGCAGGAAACGGACCGGGGCGCCGGTGGGACACGCCTGGTGCAGCACCGTGGCGCGGTTGTCTCACGAAATGCCGTCAAGGCCCCGCACCGGCAAGGCGGCGGCTGGGCGTCATAAATGTGCGGAACATGGTCCGGTCCTTGCCCTGCGCACCCGTACCGCCCGTATCCGCGCAACGCGCCGTCGGCGGGCGCCCGTGTGGTTCCCGGGCGCGGAATCCCGGTCCTGACGATCCACCTGGCATGTGCCCGCGCCACCCGCCGCGGGCCCCGCCGTGCAGTGTTCATCCGCCCGGAGCTCCGGGCCCCGATACGCATTCTGAATGAACGACAGCCCCGCGACCGTCTTTGTCGCAGACGACAACCCGTCCATCCTGCAGGGCCTTGACCGTGCGCTGAAGGTGACCGGCTACCACGTGCGCACGGCCGTGAGCGGACGCGGGGTGCTGGACCTGCTGGAGCAGGCCGAGACCCTGCCGGACCTGCTGCTGCTGGACGTGATGATGCCCGAGATGAGCGGGCTGGAGGTGCTGCGCAGCCTGCGGATGGACGCGCGCTGGGTGGACATCCCCGTCGTGCTCATCACGGCCACCAACGACGGCGCGCTCCCCGTGAGCGCCCTGCGCGACGGCGCGGTGGACTTCCTGACCAAGCCGTTTCGCCTGGACGAGCTGCTGGCGCGGGTGGAGAACCACGTGCGCCGCAACCGCGACCTGCGCCGGGCCCGCGAGGCCGCGCGCATGCGGCTGCAGGCCATCGACCTCATCCGCGAGCTCAACCGCGTGGTCACGGCGGACGAGATGTTCCACCTGGTGACGTCGCGCACGTCGGAGATCCTGGGCGTGGGCCGCTGCTCCGTGCTCGTGGTGCAGCAGGGCGAGAGCGTGGCGCGCGTGGCCGCCAGCTCCGAGGCGGAATTGACGGACGGGCTGGAGCTGGACTTGGCGGTGTACCCCGAGGTGCGCGAGGCCCTGATGACGGGCAAGCCCGTGATGGTGGGAGACGTGGCCACCTCGCCCCTGTTCGACGGGGTGCGCAGCGAGTGGGAGCGCCGGGGCCTGCCGCACCCCCTGCGCTCGGTGATCGTGGTGCCGTTCCCCATCACCGAGCACGTGACGGGGTTCTTCGTGGAGCGCTCCACCATCGACGAGCCCGAGCTGGGCGACGACGCGGCGGAGCTGGCGCAGCGGGTGGTGGAGGCCATCGTGCAGGCGTGCGGGCGGGTGCAGCTGTTCCAGAAGCTGGTGGAGCAGCGCAAGAAGCTGCACGACCTGGCGCACACGGACGAGCTCACGGGGTGCGACACGCGGCGCTCCATCATCAGCTACCTGGGCCGCGAGCTGGAGAACGCCCGGTCGTCCGGCCAGCCGCTGTCCATCGTCATCCTGGACCTGGACCGGTTCAAGGAGATCAACGACACCTGCGGCCACCTGGCGGGCGATGCCGTGCTGCGGGGGCTGGGTGCATGGCTGGGCTCCGAGGGCCTGCGCGCCAACGACCGCGCCGGCCGCTACGGCGGCGACGAGTTCGTCATCGTGCTGCCGGAGACGACGGCCGCGGGCGCCGCCGCTTTTGCGGAGCGGGCCCGCGCGCACTTCACGGACCTGCCCTTCGTCTTTGGCGACACGCGCGTGCGGGCGTCGCTCAGCGCCGGCGTGGCGTCGTGGCCCGAGGCGGACGTGACGACGGCCGAGGAGCTCATCTCCCTGGCGGACACGGCGCTGTACCAGGCCAAGCAGGGCGGCCGCGACCGCACGTGCGTGACCCCCGCGGCGGCGGCGGCGTGATGAACGGAAGTGCGTGAGTGCGGAAGTGCGTGAGTGGTTGATGCGAGAAGGGGGCCTCCCTGCGCGGGGGCCGCTTTCTTCTTTTGGCGAGAGCCTCGTCCTCGTGCGAGATCCTCGCCCGGGCACGGAGCCCACTTCCGCACTAACGCACTAACGCACTCACGCACTCACGCACTCACGCACTCACGCACTATCTTCCCGGCCCGGCGCGGAACCTGCGAGTTCCCGCCGGGCCGGGGCCGTTTGGGACAACCGTACGCACGCCAATGACTTACCGACCGCTCATCGCCGTCACCACCACCATGTGGCCGGGGGGCTCGCACAACCTCCCGCGGGTGCAGCTCAACGCGCAGTACATCCATGCCGTCGAGGCGCCCGGCGCCTCGGCCGTGCTGCTCACGCCCGCCCACGGGACGGACTCCATCCGCCGCGTCCTGGGCGCGTGCGACGCGCTGCTGCTCACGGGCGGCGAGGACGTGGAGCCGCACCGCTACGGCCAGGAGCCGCTCCCCGAGGTCACCGAGGTGAACCCGGAGCGCGACGAGATGGAGATTGCCGCCGTGCACGAGGCCATGCGCCGGGGCATGCCCATCCTGGCCATCTGCCGCGGCATCCAGGTGCTCAACGTGGCCCTGGGCGGAACCCTGTGGC
>NZ_DASURI010000922.1:0-8874 GCF_036280135.1 Longimicrobium sp. | reverse complement strand
GGTCCAGCACGTAGCGGCGAACGGTGGTCCGCGGCGCCCGGACGACGGCCTCGGCCGTGACGCGCTGCGGCGTGCGCACCCAGCGCTCCAGCGCCAGCGTGTCGCGCCCCAGCACGGTGACGAGCGCGGCGCTGTCCGTCTGCGCGGCGGCGGGCACGGCGGCCGCCAGCAGCGGCAGGCCGCACAGGATGGTGCGGCGCAGCAAAGAGTTCACGATCGGTCGCATGGGTCGGCTCCTCGTGGGCTCTGGTTCGGTGGATCGAGGGATGCCGGCCAACCTACCCCCGCCCCCGCCGCCCGCACAAGCCGATGCATTGAGCCCCTGGCCCGGGATGCGTAATCCTCAGGAGCCGCGTCGGATTGTGTGCACCCCTGCAACCAAAGCGTCACCCCGATCCCGCAATGCACGCGTCATCCTGAGGAGTGGCGTCGGACTGTGTTCATCCTGCAACGGAAGCTTTACCTGGATCCCGCAACAGAGCGTCATTCTGAGGAGCCGCCGCGCCGGCCCTGACCGGGCGCGATCCATGGCGGCGACGAAGGATCTTGCCCGCGAATCTCTGCGGCGGCCCTTGTGCACTGAATCTGCCTCCGAGTCTCGCACACAAGATCCTTCGGTCGCGCCAAAATCCTGCGTGCGTTCATGTTACGCGCGGCGCTCCCTCAGGATGACGCGTCGTCGGAAGAGGATGTGAGAGGATGTGAGAGGATCTGAGAGGATCTGAGAGGATCTGAGAGGATCTGAGAGGATCTGAGAGGATGGCGCGCGGGACCAAGAGCGAATGATTCGCCGCGGGATACTCGCGAAGTCCGCCTTCGCGGACTGCACCGCCGCCCTCCTGCCGCGGACGCCCGCCACATCGCCGGGTGACAGTCCGCGTTGGCGGTTGAAGCCCTGTTCGCAGAGCGCGTCGGCGCGAGACAGGGCTTACCGCTGTCCCAGCGGCGGCTTTAGCCGCTCAGGCTGGGTGGGCGCTATCACGCTGGGTTCACGCTCTCCCCCTACCCCACCTCCCGCAGCGCCTGCCCCAGCCGCTCCAGCCCCGCGCGGAACTTTGCCGGGTCCACGCCCAGGCCGATGCGCACGTGGTCCGGCGCGCCGAAGAAGCTCCCGGGCACCACGGCCGTCTCGTACCGCTCCGTCAGCACGTCGCAGAGCGCGTCGGCGTTGCCGCGGACGACACGGGGAAAGGAGACGGTGCCGTGCGCGTGGGGACGGACGTCCAGCACGTCGCCGTGCGTGGCGTAGAAATCGTTGAGCGCGGCGGCGTTGGCGTCCAGCAGCGTCCGTGAACGCCGGGCGAGCGCGTCCAGGTTCTCGAACGCCGCCAGGCTCAGCCGCTCCGCCGCGTGCACGCCGATGTTGTTGAACAATTCCGTCAGCCGCCACGCGCGCTCCGCGATCTCCGGCGCGGCCAAAATCCATCCGCACCGCAGGCCGTTGAGCCCGTAGACCTTGGTGAGGCTGTTGGTGCTGATGAACGTTTCGCCCAGGTGGAACGCCGTGCGGGGCGCATCTTCCCAGAGCGCGTCGAGGTATACCTCGTCCACGATCACCCGCGCGCCCGATCGCGCCGCGATCTCGCCGATCTGCCGCAGCGCGTCGTCATCCGCCAGGACGCTGGACGGATTGTGCAGGTTGGTGAGGACCACGGCGCGCGTCCGGTCCGTCATCCCCCGCTCCACCTCCGCGGGATCGAGGCGGAACCCGTCCTCCGCGCGGCGGGAAAAGGAACGCACCTCCGCGCCCAGCCAGCGCGCGGCGGCGATCAGCGGCTCGTACGTGGGATGCTCGATCAGCACCTCGTCGCCCGGCCGCACGACGGCGGCGAGGGCCAGGAGGTTGGCCATGGACGTGCCCATCGCGGCCGCCACGCACGCCTCGTCCGCCCGGTAGCGGGAGGCGATGGCGGCCTGCAGCGGGGCGTATCCGTACGCGCCCGTGCCGCTGATCTCCAGGTCGTCCGTCGTCACCGGCAGCTCGCGCAGGCCGACGTACGGGACGCCGCTGGACGTAAGGTCGTAGCGGGACGGCGTGCGCGTCTTGGCCCAGCGCAGGTACGCGGAGCCCATCGGCCGGTCCGTCATGCCGCGCGCCGCCGCCACAGCAGGTAGACGGGAACGCCCGTCAGCATGATGCCCAGCCCCACGGCGCTGTTCACGGGCGCCTCCAGGACCGTGGCGACGACGATGAGCGCCGCCGCGGCGATGAACAGCCCCGTCGTCAGCGGGTGGCCGGGGACGCGCGCGCCGCCGCCGTCGTCGCCGTTCGCACGGCGGCGGAAGACGAACAGGGCGGCGCCCGTCAGCGCGAAGAACACCCAGTCCACGGCGACCACGTAGCTCAGGATCTGCTCGTACGTGCCGGAGAGGGCAATCAGCAGCGACAGCACGCCCTGGAGCACGATGGCGACGACGGGCGCCCGCGTCGTTGGCGACACGGCCGCCACGGAGCGAAAGAACAGCCCGTCCGCCGCCATGGCAAAGTACACGCGCGGTGCCGTGAGCATGCCCTGGCTCAGGAACCCCAGCGTGCTGATGGCGATGCCAGCGGCGATGAGCGTGGCGCCCCGCTCGCCGAACGCCAGGCGCATCACGCTGGAGGCCGGCGCCGTGGTCGCAGCCAGGCCGTCCGCGCCCAGCGCGTGGATGCACGCCAGCGTGACGCCCACGTACAGCGCGATCACGCCCAGCACGCCGATCAGCAGGCCGCGGGCAAGGTCGCGCCGCGGGTTGCGCATCTCGCCCGCCACGAAGCTGGCCGTCTGCCATCCGCCGTACGAGAACATCACGGGCGTCATGGCCGCGCCAAAGGCCAGCAGCAGGCTTCCCGTCCGCTCCGCCGGCGCCACGGCCGGCGCGGGCGCCGCGTTCGCCCCGACGAACAGCAGGCCGGCGGCCACGAGGCCCAGGATCGCCAGGATCTTGAGTACCATCAGCGCGTTCTGCACGGTGCCGCCGGAGCGCACGCCCATGCAGTTGACGGCCACGAGCAGGGCGATGCCCAGGGCGGCCACGACGGGCTCGCCCAGCGGCACGTGCGTCACCTCGCGAAAGTAGCGCGCGAAGGTCACGGCCACGGCCGCCATGCCGCCCGTCTGGATCACCAGCAGCAGCGCCCAGCCGTAGACGAACGCCACGGCGGGGTGAAAGGCGTCGCGCAGGTAGGCGTACTGCCCGCCCACGTCGCGCGGGCGCCGCGCGGCCAGCTCCGCGTAGACGAACGCGCCCGCCAGCGCGATGAGCCCGCCCGCCAGCCACGCGCCCACGATGAGCGCGGGCGTGTGCACTTGCCGCGCGACCACGTACGGCGTGACGAAGATGCCGCTGCCCACGATGCCGCCCATAACGATCATGGTTGCGTCGAACAGCCCCAGCCGGCGGGCCAGCTGCGGCGCGTCGTCAAGCGGGGTGACGGGCGCGGCTGGGACGGCCGGCGGCGCGGAGGAGGACGAGGGGTTCACGGGCGGCGGGTGCGGGGCGAGGAGCGGATGGGACCGGGGATGCGGGACAGAATCAGTCGCGGGGCGGGCGTTCCGCAAGGTGCCCGGGCCTCGGGGCGGTGGCACGGACGTCTGTCGAGATGGAGGGTTCAAGCACGCGGCCGGGCGGCGCGCCGTATCAGGCGCGCCGCGTCCACGCCGGTCAGCGGCAGACCGCGGCCGTGCCGATCTCTTCGTCGCGGGCCAGCGGCGTCACCTCCAGGAACTGCACCCGGGCCGGCTCCGTGGGCGCCAGGGTGATGTAGATCGCCAGATCGCTGTCGCGGCACCGCATCCGCCAGCCGCCGCGCAGCGCGTTGTCGGCCCGGAACGCGTCGTCCATCCGGCACTCGCCGCCCGCCTGCGTGACCAGGCGCTCGAGGGCGGCCTGGCGGCGCGGCTTGGGCTCGTCGCGGTACAGGTTCATGGCGGCCAGGCTGTCCGCGAGCGCGTCGTCCCAGCGGTTCACCAGGCGCGACACCTGCTCCCGCCGCACCAGCAGCACCGGCGCGGGCTGCGGCACCCGCGGCTGCAGCCCGCCCGTGCGCGCCAGGACCTGCAGCGCCTGGTCCGTCACGCCGCCCCAGCCCGTGTAGGTGAGGTTGCCCATGGCCACGATCCCCACGCCATGCTCCGGCAGCCAGCGCATCAGCGAGCCGAAGCCCGGCAGTCCGCCGCTGTGCGACACCAGCGTGCGGAACTGGCACGTCTGCCGGATCCCCAGCCCGTATCCGTATCCGCCGGCGTTCAGCGTGACGGTGCCCGCCGCCGTGTCGCGAACCACCGTCGCGCCGCTGAACCGCGCGACCTGCTGCATCTCCCGCAGCGACGCGCGGCGTACGGGGCCGGCCGCGTCGCCGTCGCGCGGGGGCCACGCGTCCAGCATGAGCCCCACCCAGCGCGACAGGTCGCTCACGGAGGTGAGCATGCCGCCCATGGGGCCAAAGGCGCCGTCCGGCAGCTGCGGCTCCTCCACCCACTGTCCATCCACCAGCCGGTAGCCGTGCGCCAGGCGGTCCGCCGGCACGCTCGCGGGTTCCAGCGTGGTGGAGCGCATCCCCAGCGGCCGCAGGATGTGCGCGGTCAGGTACCGCTCGTACGGCATCCCCGACACGTTGGCCACGATGCGGCCCAGGATGGCGTAGCCAAAGTTGGAGTACTCGTAGCTGGTGCCCGGCGCCGTGGAGAACGGGATGCCCCCGCGGATCATGGCCGACAGCTCGTCCTGGGTGGCCGCGAGCTGCTGGTCGCCCCACGGGTTGTCTTCCGGGAAGCCGGCGGAGTGCGAAAGCAGGTGGCGGATGGTGATGCGGGGCGCGTCATCCGTCCCGTCGCGCAGGCCGGCCAGCTCCGGCACGTAGCGCTCGGCGGGGTCGTCCAGCGACAGCCGCCCTTCGTCGCGCAGCTGCAGGATGGCCGCCGCCGCGAAGCTCTTGCTCATGGAGGCAATGCGGAACACGGTCGCCGTGTCCACGGGCGCGTTCGTCGCGAGGTCGCGATACCCCGCCGTCCCCACGTGCACCAGCCGTCCGTCCACGATGATGCCGTACGCGATGCCGGGCACCCGCGACCGCGCGGCGAACGCGGCGGGCGCGGCGCGGCTGCTCTCACCCGGCGCCTGCGCCCGGGCCTGGGCGGGCACCAGGCCGGCCAGGCCGGCCAGGCCGGCGAGCACGGCGAGGAGGGAACGCGTGGTCATGGGGATCCTGGTCGGTTCGGTCCGGGTGGATCGCGGTCATCCGGAAGGGATGACCGGCGTGGAGGAACTGGGGTTCCGGGCGCGTCGCGGGCACCGTGCGAGCACCCCGTCCGGGCTCGCGGAGCTCGCCCACCTCCCCCAAAAAAACCCTGGGGGAGGGTGAACTGCGGACGTTCATCCCCGCAGGGTGCGTGCGGGCCGGATGGTTCAGGAGACGAGCGTCACGATCCGGTCGATGACGCGCCACCGGCCGGCGCGGCGTTCCAGCAGATACAGGCCGACGGTGCCGCAGAGGTCGCCGCAGTTCCATCCGTACGCGACCGCCGCGTGCCGCCGGCCCGGGTCGAAGCCCGGCCGCGAGAGCCAGTGCATGGAGGTCGCGCCCGGGAACATCTCGCCGAGCACGCGGATGTCGCCGTTCATGTCGTCGCGGCGGGCGGCGTCCATGGAGTCCAGCTGCGCTTCCGTGATCCAGCGTGCCGGAGAATCGTCGCCCACCAGCGGCGCTAGGGCAACGCGGGTCCGGTTTCGCGGAAGGACATCCGCGTACGTCTTTGCCGGGAACCGGATGCCTTTTTCCTTCGCCGCGTAGACCGCGTCGGGAACGAAGTCCGGCTCGTCTTCCTCGAGTAGTTCCAGGCTGAGCAACGAGATGGCGGGCCTCGGCTCCACGCGATCCTTTTCGATGTACCCGATGACGGCCCGCAGCACCTCGCGCTCGTCCTGGGCCAGCGTGCGCACGTCCAGGCGCGCGGATGCGCACGCGCCCGAAGCTGCGCAGCTCATCAGGACCAAGCTCATCAGGGAGAAGCGTCTCATCGGAGCGGACGCGGGCGGAGGGGGAGTCGGCGGCATGCGGAATCTGCGAACACAACGGAGGCACGTGCAACCCCGCACGTGCCTCCTCGTGCCTACGCCGGCTTGGGACAGGAGACCGCCGTTGCCGGCCGTCCCCTGTAACCTGTCCCCCGCGGTTGCCGTTCGCCGGCTATTCCCTATTCCCTATTCCCTATTCCCTGCCCCTCAACGCCTCGATCCGCGCGATTTCCTCGTCGCTCAGCCGGAAGTCGCCACCGCCCATCACGCCCTCCACCTGCTTCGCCGAGCGTGCGCCCACGATGGCGCCCGTTACCGCCGGCAGCCGCAGCGTCCACGCGATGGCCACCTCGCCCGCCGTGCGCCCGTGCGCCTCGCCGATGCGACGCAGCTCGTCGGCGATGGCCAGGTTGCGCGACAGCTTGGGCTCCTGGAACTGCGGGTTGCGGCTGCGCCAGTCGTTCTCCGGCAGGTTCGCCGCGCGCTCCTTCGTCATCCCGCCCGTGAGCAGGCCGCTGCCCATGGGCGAGTACACGATCACGCCGATCCCGTTCTGCCCACAGAACGGCAGGATCTCGCCTTCCACCTCGTCGTTGATGAGCGAGTACGGCGGCTGCAGCGAGGTGACGGGCGCGATCCCCTGCGCCATCTCCAGCTGCCGCACGTTCCAGTTGCTCACGCCGATCCAGCGCACCTTGCCCTCGCGCTGCAGCTCGGCCATGGTGCGCCAGCCCTCGGCGTCCTCGTCGGGGTCGTTGGGCTCCGTGGGCCAGTGGATCTGGTACAGGTCGATGGCATCCACCTTGAGCCGGCGCAGGCTGGCCTCGCACTCGCGGCGAAGGCTGTCGGCCCGCAGGACCTTGTTGATCTCGCGGTTCTCGTCCCACACCAGGCCGCCCTTGGTAAACACGTACGGCTTGGAGCCGGACCAGCCCTGTACCGCGCGCGCCACCACCTCCTCGGAGTGGCCCAGGCCGTAGACGGCCGCCGTGTCGATCCAGTTGACGCCCATGTCGAGCGCCTTGTGGATGGCCTCGATGGATTCCTGGTCGTCCTGCTCGCCCCACGCGAACGCGTATCCCGCGCCGCCCACCGCCCACGACCCAAAGCCGATGGGCGTGATCTCCAGGTCGGAGTTTCCCAGCTTCCGCGTCTGCATCGTATCCTCGTTCCAAAAACGCATCCCGGTTCCGGGTGAACCGGCCGGGAAGCCGCCTGCGCGATCCGTGCCCATCGTCCAACAGCGTACCGGGCCAAGTAATCCCGCCCGTCGGCCGCCGTCCGGCCCCGGCATCCTCTTACCGATCGCGATCAGGTGGATGATGCGCACCGGCGGGTTCCACGCCCCGGCGCCGCCATCATGCCTCTTCGAAAAAACGCGGATGCCGTCCCCTCGCCGAAAGCAGCCCCTCTACCAAGGGACGCCGTCCTCCTGCTGATTCCTCCGGTCCGCGACCGGCCGTCGCGTGACAGAAACTCTGCGCTTCCAACCCAGCAGTTTTGGGGGAGGTGGGCGAGCTCCGCGAGCCCGGAGGGGGCGTCCGCGCGGACCCCGCCCCGCCCGCATGCATTCCCGCTCGCCGTCCTCCGCCCGCCCGTCAGTTCCCCGTGAGCGCGTCCACGAGGTCCGGCAGCTCGGACAGGGGCTGGCTGCGGACGTGCGGCTGCGGCGGGCCCACGTGTACGCGACCGATCCGCGTCTCGGCGTCGAACTCGCCCAAGACGGTTTCCAGCAGCACCGCGGCCGCGTGGACGAACTCGTGCAGGGGTGTCCACCGGTAGCCGGGGATGAAGATGCGCACGTCCAGCCTGCCTCCCGCCGGCTGGGCCGCGAACCGCACCTCCCTCAGCCGCACGGTCACGCCGCCCAGGACGAGCTCGCCTACGAGCGGCCGCCGCTGCCGAAAGGCCCGCACCGTCCAGCGCTCCAGCGGCGGCGCAGCCTCCACCAGCCTGACGACGGCCGCGAATAGGGCCAGGTCGCCACTCGCCGATACGATGAGCTCCCGACGCCCACCGTGCTTTCGCCCGACGTCCAACGCGAGGTCCTTATCAACGCGTTCCATGGCCGCGAGAAGCGCGTGAAACGCGGGATCAGGCTCATCCTCCAGGTCCCAGAGCATCTCTTCGTGCTCCACGAACCAGTCCCAGAACACCCGCTCGGGGGATGCGGCGAAATCCGTGCATTCACCTGCTTTTTGCAGTGCGGCGCGCATGTCGTTCCGTGCCTCCGGTAAAGGTGCGTCGGAAAACAAGAGCGCGGAGTATACAACAAGATGGACACAAGTGGAAGCCCCCGGAATCCACCCTCTCAATTCACAGATTCCGTCATCCTCTGCAACTCAAAGCACCGCGCGAACCTGCGTCCACTCTGCCGATCTTTTCGGACCGGACGGATGGATGCGCCGCGGGTGGAGGCTGGATCGTGCACGGGCTGGGGTACTCTGCGCCCTCTGCGGCTCTGCGTGAGAAAGCAGTTCCCGTCCCGCGCATGAGGCTTGGCCGGAGGCACGATCCACCCTGTGCATTGCCGACAAACATCGGTGTGCTAATATTCCAGCCCTCTCATCCCCATGCGGACCCACGACCCAGGAGCACCCGCTTGAAGAAGCACCTTACCCTCGCCGCCGCGTGCGTGCTGGCCGCGTCGTGCACGGCGCCGCAGGCCGGGCCGGAGCCGGCGGCCGGTCCCATGCCGTCCACCGCGCCCACGGCGGACCCCAACCAGCAGCTGGACCAGCTGGCCGAGGCGTACTTCGAGGCCAGCCTGCCGCTGAACCCCACCGGCGCCACGTCGCTGGGCGACACGCGGTTCAACCACCTGTACACGGTGGGCTTCAGCCCCGAGGGGCGGGCCGCGGGCCACGCGCTGCTGGA
>NZ_DASURI010000921.1:0-2933 GCF_036280135.1 Longimicrobium sp. | reverse complement strand
CGTGGTGGTCTTTCTCATCGGCTCCATCCTGTGCGGGTTCGCGTCGTCCATGGGCATGCTCGTGGGCTTCCGCTTTCTCCAGGGCCTGGGCGCCGGGGCCGTGCAGCCCATCACCACCACGCTGGCCGGCGACCTGTACTCCATCGAGGAGCGGGGCCGCATCCAGGGCTACATGAGCAGCGTGTGGGGACTGTCGTCCATCGTGGGCCCGCTGGCGGGTGGCCTGGTGGTGCACAGCATCGGCTGGCCGTGGATCTTCTGGGTGAACCTGCCCTTTGGCGTGGCGGCCATCGCGCTCGTCGCGCTGTACCTGCACGAGGGCGTGCAGGCGGAGCGGCGCAGCATCGACTATCCCGGCGCCGTGCTGCTGCTGGCGTGCGTGGGGCCGCTGATGCTGGCGCTCACCCAGGCCAGCACCTGGGGCGCGGCGCGGGTGGTGCCCCTGTTCGCCGTGGCCGTGATCGCGCTCGTCCTCTTCATCCGCCAGGAGCGCCGCGCGCCGGACCCGCTGATGCACGTGGAGCTGTGGCGCAGCCCCCTCATCCGCAACGCCAACCTGGCCACGCTCACGTCCGGCATCATGATGATCGGCGTGATCACCTTCCTCCCCACGTTCGTGCAGGGCGTGCTGGGCGGATCGGCGCTGCTGGCGGGCTTCGCGCTGTCGGCCATGACGCTGGGCTGGCCCATCTCGGCGTTCATGGCCGGGCACCGCATCGTCCAGCTGGGCGTGCGGCGGCTGGTGCGCGCCGGCGGTGTGTGCGTGCTGCTGGGCACGCTGCTCATCGCGCTGCTCTCGGCCCGCGGCGCGGTGCCGTCGGGGATCGGCTCGTTTCTCGTGGGCGTGGGGCTGGGGCTGCTGAACACCACCTTCATCGTCGCCATCCAGACGAGCGTGGCGTGGACGCAGCGCGGCGTGGCCACGGCCAGCAACATGTTGATGCGCATCCTGGGGCAGGCGCTGGGCGCGGCGCTCTTTGGCGGCGTGC
Source organism: Longimicrobium sp. (assembly GCF_036280135.1). Lineage (GTDB taxonomy): Bacteria > Gemmatimonadota > Gemmatimonadetes > Longimicrobiales > Longimicrobiaceae > Longimicrobium. Next base: position 1,944 of record NZ_DASURI010000921.1, on the reverse strand, counting down.
TGAACCTGATGATGGCCGGCTACCTGCGCCGCGAGGGGCTGGAGGGCCGCGTGTCGCTGGACAGCATCGAGGCGCTGATGGGCGAGGGCCCGCGCCAGCCGCTCTCCCCGGAGGTGATGGCGCTGCTGCGCGACGGCCTGTCGCAGGCGCTGCACGTGGTGTTCTGGGGGATCGTGGCGTTCGCGGCCGTGACGGCCGTGCTGGCGTGGCTCGTCCCCGAGATGCGGCGCCCGGACGCCGACGCGGCGGACGCGGCCACGGCGGCGGCGGGACACTGAGCGTACCGGAGAGGAGCGGCAGATGGCGCGACCCATCCAGGCCAGCATTCGCATGGGCGGGGCGGACGAGCCGTCCGGGGGCGTGACGGCGGCGGCGTACCGCGAGGCCATGGCGCACTGGGCCAGCGGCGTGGCCGTCGTGGCCGCGGGGCAGGGCGGGGACGTGGAGGCCGTGACGGCCACGGCGTTCACCCCCGTCTCGGCGGATCCGCCCCTCGTCCTGGCGTGCCTGGGGAACGACGCGGCCGTGCTGTACGTGGTGGAGGAGGAAGGCCGCTTTACGGTCAACCTGCTGGGCGAGGACGACCGTCGGACGGCGAGCGCCTACGCGCAGAAGATGGCGCTGGAGCCCAGCCCCTTTCCCGCGGAGGGCGACCCCGTGCTGGCGGGCGCGCTCGTCTCGCTTGTCTGCCGGCTGCGGGAAACGCACCCGGGCGGGGACCACCGCATCGTCATCGGCGAGGTGGAGCGGGTAGTGCTGGGTGCGGAACGCGATCCGCTGCTGTACTTTGCGCGCGCCTATCGCCGCCTGGGCGAGGGCTGACCATCGCGCATCACTCCAGCCGGACGTTTCGCCGTGTCCATCGTCATCTTTCTCCTCATCGGCCTGGCGGCCGGTGTGCTCTCGGGGCTCTTCGGCATTGGCGGGGGCGTGCTGATCGTGCCGGCGCTCATCTTCGTGGCGCGGCTGCAGCCCACGATGGCGACGGGCACGTCGCTGGCCGCGCTGCTGCTGCCCGTGGGGGCGCTGGGGGCGTGGCAGTACTACAAGCAGGGCCACGTGAACGTGATCGCGTCGCTGTGCCTGGCCGTGGGGCTGGCCATCGGCGCTTATTTCGGTGCCAAGTACGCGCAGACGCTGTCGCCCGTGGCCCTGCGGCGCGCGTTTGCCGTGTTCCTGGGCCTCGTGGCCGTGAAGATGTGGTGGAGCTGAAAGAAAAAACTGCATTCTCACGCAGAGCGCAGAGGGCGCAGAGTACTTCACCGCGCGATGAAGTCCTCTGCGTCCTCTGCGGCTCTGCGTGAGAAATGTCGTTGGGGTTTTCCGTTCAGGAGCCGATCGTGCCCTTGAGGTAGGCCCGGCGCAGGTCGGGCGGGAACTTCTCGATGGCGTAGCGCAGCATCGTCCGCGGCATCGTGCGCAGGTGGCGGCGCAGGAACGCCTCCTCCGCCGCGCGGTCGCGGTCGCCGATCTCCCGCAGCATCCATCCCACGGCCTTGTGGATGAGGTCGTGCCCGTCCCCCACCAGCATCTCCGCGATCCGCAGCGCCGTGCCGAACTCGCCGCGCCGGATGAAGTGCTGCGTGGCCAGCATGGCGATCCGCCGCTCCCACAGCGACGCTGACCGCGCCAGCCGCTCCAGCTCCGTCCGGTCCCCCTCCGCCAGGTGCGCGCCCACGACGTGCGGCGCCGACGTATCCACCAGGTCCCAGTTGTTGATGAACGCCGTGCTCGACAGGTAGAGCCGGTAGACGGCCTCGCGCGTGGCCGCGTCTCCGCGGGCGTACGCGTCCACGAGCAGCAGCAGGGCCGTCAGCCGCGCCTCGTGCCACGCGGAGCGCAGGAGCACCGCCACCTCGTCCAGCGGCGTGCCCCGGAATTCGCGGACGAGCTTGCGCACGGCGGGGACGCGGATGCCCAGGAAGCGGTCGCCCTCGCCGTACT
>NZ_DASURI010000920.1:0-8085 GCF_036280135.1 Longimicrobium sp. | reverse complement strand
TCCTCGCGGCTCGGTGGCGACCCCTCCCCCAACTTCGGGGGAGGGGTTGGGCATGGGCGAGATCCCGAACTCCGGCGGAGTCCCGGCAGTTCTCCCCCTCCCCCGCGAAGCGGGGGCTGGGGGCCGGGGGGAGGGGACCCTCCGCGGACGGTAGAACATCAGCCCATCCGCACGAGCCCGGCGGCACGGAGCCGTTGCGTGAGGGATGCGCGCCCGCAGGGCCGAGACCCCGGAGCGACGGGACAACAGCCGTATCGTTGTCCCGACGCGGAGGGGGCTCGGCGCCGTTGGCAACAGTTGTATCGTTGCCTACGGCGCGCGCAGCCCGGCCCGGAGCGCAGCGGAGGGACACGCCCAAGACAGCAGTGCGAAAGTGCGGGAGTGCGAAAGTGCGAAAGTGTGAAAGTGCGAAAGTGGTTCGCTGTCCCTGCACCCTCCTCCGATCAACGCCTCCACCCGTCCACTCAAGCCGCGAAAAACAAGCGAATCACTCCTCCTCCTCGTCAGGAGGCGGCGCGATGAATACCTTCAGGCGGATCTTCTGCAGGATGTGCTCGTAGATGGCCCGCCCCTTCTCGGCCGACGCGAGCGTGGGCTGCCCCACGGCGCCGCCGCTGGCCAGGGGGATGCGCTTGAGCCGCCCGCCCTCGAACTTTCGGGCCGTGTCGGGGTCCATCGTAAAGTCGCGCGCGCGGTCCATCCGCACGATGTCGGGCCGCAGGTGCAGCAGCAGCGACGTGAGCGCTTCGCCGGCGTGCTCCGGCCCCGGCGCCCCCGCGATGTGCCCCGACAGGTCCACGGTGAGCGCCTCGATCACCCGCACGCGCCCGCCCGGTGCCCGCAGCGTGGCCACGGCCTCGGCGTGCGGACCGTGCGCGTTGGCCGTGATGCAGACGAACTCGTCGAACCCCTGCGCGCTCCACTGCACCAGCAGCTCGTTGAGGGCCCGGTGCAGCGTCTTGGCCCGCAGCGCGGCCGTGCCGGCGTACGTCTCCTCGCCGGGCAGGTTCACGCCGTAGTGAACGGTGGGCGCCCGCAGCACGCCGAACTCCTGCGACAGGTCGCGCGCCAGCGACTCGGCCACGCAGGTGCCGGCGCCCACGGGCAGGTGCGGCCCCGACTGGTCGCACGCGCCGACGGGCAAAATGAGCCGCCGGTCGTGCTTGAGGTGGGCCGCGACCTCCGTCCAGGGGAGGTCCGAGAGGGCGTAGGAACGATGGGAGGATGGCATCGAAACGACGGTAATGGCTGACGAGCCCGCGGCGCAAGCACCCGCCGCCCCGCCCCGCCGCGCGCGCCGGCGGCGACCCAGCCGCGACGCGCTGGGCTGGGCCGGCGGATGGCTCGCAATTCTTTTGCTCGCGCTGTGGCTGCAGCGCCTTGCCCCCGGCTGGCTGGCCGGCGCGGCGGGCGGCGCCGCCGCATGGGCGCTGCTCACGCGCTCCGCCGCGCGGCCCTGGCGCATCGCGGGCAGCCTGGCGCTGGCGCTGGCCGTGGCCCTGGCCGCGCGGACGCAGTGGCGGCTGTGGGAGATCGCCCATCGCTGGGAGGACCGCGCCGTCACGGGCGTGGCCGTGGACACGCTGACCCCGGGGTGGAGAGACTCCATCCCCCTGGTCCCCGGGCTGCGGACGCGGGTGGAGAACCGCGCCGGCGCGCGGGTGCAGGCCGGCCTGGACGAGATCTTTGACCGCGGCGGACGGGCCGTGCTGGGGGCGGCCAACCTCGTGGGCCCCCGCGTTCCCGTCACGGCGCAGCTCTTTGCCCGCGTGGACGCCGTGCGGCGGCGGGAGAACGTGACGGCCCTGGCCGTCTTTCGCCCGGACGGCTCGCCCCTGGTGTGGGCCGGCGAGCACCGGGGCGCGGTTCCGGATTCCGTCCGGCGGGGCTTCGTGAAGTCGTCGTTCTCGGCCGGCCCGCTCTTTGGCTACGTGTACTTCGCGGAGCGGCTGCAGAGCGGCAACGTGGCCGTGGCGGCCGTGCTGCTGGACGCGCACGTGGCCGTGGGCGAGGGCACGGTGCCGTACGCGGACCAGTTCGCGGCGGAGAACGGCATCGTCCCCCAGTTCACCACGCCGGAGCTGGCCCAGGGCGACGTGATCTGGGACTGGACGACGGGCGACACGCGCATCCTGAGCGGCGTGTTCCAGACGCTCACGCAGGACCGCTGGCGGGAGCGGGTGAGCCAGCAGGGACGGTGGGACGTGGCGGGCGCGTGGCTGCTGGCCGCGCTCATCCTGGCCCTGGCCTGGTACCGCGGCGCGGACCGGGCGCCCGGCGCGCCCATCGCCGTGCTGACGGCGTCGCTCATCCTGGTCCCCATCGGCACGCTGCTGGGCGACACGGCGGGCGCGGCGTCCGTCTTTTCCCCCGTCCGCTTCGTCCTTCCCCTTCCCGGCGACGCCACGCTGGGCCAGCTGCTGCTGGCGCTGACGGGGCTGGCCGTCTGGCTGCTGGCGCGGCTGCAGCCGGCGCGCTTCGCGGAGCGCATCCCCTTCCCCCTGCGGATCGTCCTGGCGGCGGCGGCGCTCGTGGGCGCCCTGGCCCTCGTGGACGCGTCCGTGGCGGCCGGCGTGCTGGCGGACCGGCCGGCGGGCGGGGCGCCCCTCATCGTCGCGCTCGCCCTGCTGGGGGCCATCCCCCTCTTCGTGCTCATCGGCCACGGCGAAAAGGAGCGGCCCCTGCGCTGGGAGGCCGTCGTGGCGGCGCTGCTGCTGGCAGGCGGGATGGGGCTGGCCCTCGTGGCGTGGTGGCGGCCGGGGCGCGAGGCGCCCGTGTGGATCGCGGCGGCGTGGGCCGTCCCCTTTCTCGTCGCGTCCCTGGGGATCCCCCGGTCGGAGGTGCGCCGCGGGGCCCTGCTGCCATGGGTGTGCGCGGGGTGGATCGCCGCCACGCTCTCCCTCTCCACGCTCTGGACGCTGCACCTGAACGAGCGGCTGCGCGAGTCGGAGCGCGAGGTGGCGCGGCTGGGGACGCAGGCGGACCCGTTCCTGGACTTTCTCCTGCGCCAGTTCAGCGAGCAGGTGCTGCGGCTGGACGCGGAGGGGCGGCAGGGGGTGAGCCTGCTGTACCAGGCGTGGGTGGAGGCCGGCTTGGCCCGCGAGGGCTACGAGGGCCGCGTGACGCTGTGGGACGGCGGCCGCGTGGGCACGGAGCTGCGCCTGGCCGACGCGGCGCTCCCCGCGGACCGCATCGCCGCGCTCACGGAGGCGTCGCGGGGCGAGGAGGGGCCGCAGCTGGAGCGGGTGACGGACGTGCCCGGCCTGCACTACCTGCTCGTGGTGCCGCTGACGGGGGAGCGGAGCGTATCCGTCGTCGTCCCGCCGCGCGCGTACCTGGGCCGCGCGACGTCGCTGGCCCGCTTCCTGGACCCCGGCGGCGAGCCCGCGTCGCCCGCGGACGAGGCGGCCACGCTCTCGCTCGTGGCCGCGCCGGCGGCCACGGCGCACCACGCCGAGGCGCTCGCGTGGGTGCGGGACGAGGGGGGCACCGGGTGGCGGACGGACCGGGCCGTGGCGTTTCCCCGGCAGACCATGCACGCGCACCTGCTGGTGCCCACGCCGTCGCACCTGCTGCTCGTCGCGCGCGGGATGCTGGCGCTGGTGATGGTGCTGGTCGTGGCCACGGCCGTCTGGGCCCTGGCGCGGACGCTGTGCGGCGAGCCGCTGGGCGTGGAGCGCGCCCAGTGGGGATGGCTGTTCACCTTTCGGGGCCGGCTGACGGTGGCCCTGTTCGTCTTCTTTCTCCTTCCCATGGCCGCGTTCGGCGCCACGGCGTACCGCGCGCTCTCACGCGAGGTGGTGCGCACGGCGGCGGCCCTGGCGGACCGGGCGCTCACGCAGGCCGCGTCGGAGTCGCACGGGCAGCCCCTGGGCGACTTGGCGCGGCACGTGGGCGCGGACCTGCTGCTGTACCAGCGCGGCGTGCTGGCGGGCGCCGCCACGCCGGAGGTGATCGACCTGGGGCTGTACCACGTGTGGCTGCCGCCGTCCGTCTTTCTCGACTTCGCCGTGGGCGAGGCCGTGGAGCGGGTGGAGGACCGCGAGTTGGCCGGGCACGAGTACCTGGTGGCCTACCGCCGCTTTGGCGCGGCGGACGTGCTGGCGTCGCCCACGCCGCTGGCCACGGGCGAGATCGCGCGGCGGCAGCGGGAGCTGGCGGACGTGGTGGCGCTCTTCGGCCTGTTTGGCGCGGCGCTCTCCGTCGTCCTGTCGCTGCTGGTGGGCCGCGCGTTCTCGCGGCCCATCGAGGCGCTGAGCGGCGCGGCGTCCGCCGTGGGCGCGGGCGACCTGTCCGTGCGCCTGCCGGGGGGACGAAGGGACGAGTTCGGCCGGGTGTACCGCTCGTTCAACCGCATGGTGCGCAGCCTTCGCCAGGCCCGCAGCGCGCTCGTGGCCGAGACGCGGCGCACGGAGGCCATCGTGAGCGAGGCGGGCACGGGCGTGCTGGCCCTGGACGCGCAGGGCCGTGTGCAGCTCATCAACCCCCGCGCCGGGCAGATCCTGGGGGCGGAGGTGCCCGTGGGCGCCCGTATCCCGGACGACCGGCCCGTTCCCGCCGCCGTCTCCGCCACCGTCCGCGAGTTCCTGGGCAGCGGCGCCCGCGAGCGGGTGGAGGAGCGCGACGTGGAAGGCCGCGTGATCCGCCTGCGGATGCGGGGGCTGGAGATGGACGGCCCCCGCGGCGCCGTGCTGGTGCTGGAGGACGTGACGAACGAGATCACCAGCGCGCGCGTGCTGGCGTGGGGCGAGATGGCGCGGCAGGTGGCGCACGAGATCAAGAACCCGCTCACGCCCATCAAGCTGGCCGTGCAGCACGTGCGCCGCGCCTGGGGCGACGGGCGCGACGACTTCGGCACCATCCTGGACCGCAACGTGGACGCGGTGCTGCGCGAGATCGACCACCTGGGCGAGATCAGCCGCGCGTTCGCCCGTTTTGGGGCCCCGGCGGAGCCCGGCGCGCCCGTGGACGCGGTCGATGTCCATCGCGTGGCGGACGAGGTGCTGGCGCTGTACCGCGGCGGGCGCGACGGCATCGCGTACGTGCTGGACGTGCCCGTCGACGCGCCCCGCGTGCACGCCCGCGCGGGCGAGCTCAAGGAGGTGCTGGTGAACGTGCTGGAGAACGCCCGTGCGGCGCTGGACGGCGCGGGCGAGGTGCGCATCGCGGCGGCGGAGACGGGCGGCGGCCAGTGGCTGCACGTGGACGTGGCGGATACCGGCGAGGGCATCCCCGCCGAGTCCCTGCCCCGCATCTTCGAGCCCCAGTTCTCGACGAAGAGCAGCGGCACGGGGCTGGGCCTGGCCATCGTGCGGCGGCTGGTGGAGTCGTGGGGCGGCGAGGTGACGGTGGATTCCGTTCCCGGCGAGGGCACCACCGTGCACCTGCGGCTGCGGGTGGTGAATGACGGCAGTGCGTGAGTGCGTGAGTGCGTGAGTGCGGAAGCAGAAGCCGGTACGAAGGTACGAGGTACGAAGGTACGGATCGGCGGATGCGCGGCGGCGAGGTTCGGTGCGCCGGGGCGCGCATCCAGCCCCGGCGACTGAAGTCGCGGCACCGAAAACGTGATGTCGGCCTTCGCCGACGGGTCCGTCACGGGCGAGTGCCGTGGCCGCCGGCGTGGATTGCGCGTGGGTTCGCGCGCGTCTCGGGTGAGGGGATGCGGAGGTGGGCCTCGCGCCATCCAGAGCGAATGAAATTCGCCGCTGGAACTTCGCGAAGTCCGCCTGCGCGGACTGCACCCGCCGTCATCTCGCGGTGGACGCCCGCCCTCCGCCGGGTGGCGGCCCGCGTTGGCGGTTGAAGCCCTGTTCGCAGAGCGCGTCGGCGCGAGACAGGGCTTACCGCTGTCCTAGCGGCGGCTTTAGCCGCTCAGGCTGGAACGCGGCTCATGGTGGGGGTTTACCCGCCCAGGCGCGAGACAACGCCGCGCGACGAAAACCCGGCCGTCCGCCATCGATCCACACATGCCCGTTGACAAATCAAGAATTGTTGATGTATACTCCGAGCCATGAAGACCAAGCTCGACCTTGCCCAGGCGGCGCGCTGGTTCCACGCGCTCTCGGATGAGACCCGGCTGGAGATCGTCCGGCGGCTGGGCGACGGCGAGCGCTGCGTGTGCGACCTGACGGACGCGCTGGGCGCGGCACAGTCCCGGCTCTCGTTCCATCTCAAGACGCTCAAGGTGGCCGGGATCGTCACCGACCGAAAGCAGGGCCGCTGGGTCTACTACTCCCTCAACCCCGACGTGCTGGACGCCATCGCGGAATTCGCCGCCGCGGCCAAGCCGCCGCCGGAAGCAGCATGGCGTACCGAAGGTGGGTGCTGCGCATAGCCGCACCCTTTCTTTTACCCAAACGCATCAACAAATTTTGATGCGATCAACGCGAGGAGGCAGGATGAGCAGCACGGATACGGCGGTGCGCGAGGTCGTGCGGGAGAAGTACGGACAGGCGGCCCTGCGCGTGGTGGCGGGCCAGGGCAACGGGTGCTGTGGCGCGTCGGCCGCGCTGGGCGGGTGCGACCCCATCACCGCCAACCTGTACGACGAGGGCCAGACGGCCGTCCTTCCCGAGCAGGCCGTGCTCGCGTCGCTCGGCTGCGGCAACCCCACGGCGCTCGCCGAGCTGCGCGAGGGCGAGACGGTGCTGGACCTGGGCTCCGGCGGCGGAATCGACGTCCTGCTCTCCGCCCGCCGCTTGGGTCCCACGGGCAAGGCGTACGGGCTGGACATGACGGACGAGATGCTGGCGCTGGCCCGCGAGAACCAGCGGCGCGCGGGCGTGGAGAACGTGGAGTTCCTCAAGGGCGAGATCGAGAACATCCCGCTCCCCGACGGCTCCGTGGACGTCATCATCTCCAACTGCGTCATCAACCTTTCCGCCGACAAGCCGCGCGTGCTGCGCGAGGCGTTCCGCGTGCTCAAGCCCGGCGGCCGCTTCGCCGTCTCGGACGTCGTCGTCCGCGGCGAGGTGCCCGAGGCCGTAAAGCGCAGCATGGAGCTGTGGGTGGGATGCGTGGCCGGCGCGCTGGAGGAGTCCGAGTTCAAGCGCCTGCTGGCCGACGTGGGATTCGAGGCCGCCGACATCGAGCCCACGCGCGTTTACCGCGTGGAGGACGCCCGCGCGTTCCTGGAGGGCGCCGGCCTGGACGCGGACGCCATGGCCGCCGAGGTGGACGGCCGATTCATGGGCGCCTTTGTCCGCGCGCGAAAGCCGGAGGCGGCCGCCGCGCCGTCCGCCTGCTGCGCGCCCGGCTGCTGCAGCTGAGCATCCAAACCCATCAACCTCCCCCGAGGCCACGGCGATCGTGATCCGCCGGGCCCCGTGTGAGGGTGCCGTTCGCCGGCCGTCCGCGATCCCCACGGGCGGCCGGATTCAACCTCCCGATCGAGCGGATTGCAATCCATGCGCTACGCGCTGATCTCGGACATCCACGCCAACCTTCCCGCCCTGCGCGCGGTGCTGGCGCACGTGGACGGGCGGGCGGACGCCACGTATCACCTGGGCGACCTGGTGGGCTACGCGCCCTGGCCCAACGAGACGGTGGCGCTGCTGCGCGACCTGCGCATTCCGGGCGTCGCGGGCAACTACGACAGCACGGTGGCGACGGACCATCCGCACTGCGGGTGCCGGTACGAGGACCCGCGGCAGGAAGCGCTCTCGCACGAGAGCTACGCGTGGACGCGGGCGCACGTCACGCCGGAGACCAGGCGGTTCCTCGCGTCCCTGCCCTTTCGGCTGGACCTGCGCCCGCGCGGGGGCCACGCGCCCGGCCCCCGCGTGGTGCTGGTGCACGGCACGCCCACGCTCAACACGCCGTACTGGACGGAGGACCGACCGGACGACTTCTGCCTGAAGATGGCCGCGCAGGCGGGCGCCGTCCGGGGCGACGTGATCTGCTTTGGGCACACGCACAAGCCGTGGCACCGCGAGGTGGAGGGCATCCACTTCGTGAACACGGGCTCCGTGGGCCGCCCCAAGGACGGCGACTGGCGCGCGGGGTACGTGCTGCTGGACGTGCGCGGCGAGGTGCCCGCCGTGGAGTTCGTCCGCGTGGAGTACGACCTGAACGAGGCGATGCGGG
>NZ_DASURI010000919.1:0-3352 GCF_036280135.1 Longimicrobium sp. | reverse complement strand
GGCGCGCTTCCGGGGGGCGGGATGATGATGGCCAGCGAGACCTGCGCGCTGGACATCAACCACGCCCGCTACGTGCGCGACGTGGAGCCGGGCGAGCTCATCCGCATCCGCGGCGGCGAGATCGAGCAGGTGACGCGGCTTCCCAGGTTCGTGGCGGAGCCGCAGCCGTGCATCTTCGAGCTGGTGTACTTTGCCCGGCCCGACACCAAGCTGTGGGGCTACACGGTGGACCGCGCCCGCCGCGCCTTTGGCCGGCGGCTGGCGGAGGAGCGTCCCGCGCCGGGCGACATCGTGATCTCCGTGCCCGACAGCGCCAACAGCGCCGCCGTGGGCTACGCGGAGCGCAGCGGCATTCCGTTCGAGCTGGGGCTCATCCGCAACCACTACGTGGGCCGCACGTTCATCACGCCCACGCAGACGGGGCGCGACTTCAAGGTGCGGATGAAGTTCAGCCCCGTGCGCGAGGTGCTGGAGGGCAAGCGGGTGGTGGTGGTGGACGACTCGCTGGTGCGCGGGACCACGAGCCGGGCGCTGGTGGCCATGCTGCGCGAGGCGGGGGCGTCGCAGGTGCACTTTCGCCTGGCGTCGCCGCCGGTGCGGTGGCCGTGCTTCTACGGCATCGACATGCCCACGCGGCAGGAGCTCATCGCCAGCGACAAGAGCGTGGACGAGATCTGCGAGTACCTTGGCGTGGACTCGCTGGGCTACCTGTCGCCCGAGGGGATGATCGACAGCGTGCGCGAGAACGGCGAGACGTACTGCACGGCCTGCTTTACGGGCGACTACCGCGCGCCGCTGGTCGACGCGCAGGAGGGCCTGGCCATGAGCTCGCACTGCTGACCGGGCGGATTTCATCGGCAGACCGGCATCGGCAGATTGGCATCGGCGGATCGCGGATCGGTGGCGAGACGGGCTCGGGCGGATGGGGCCGGCACCCAGCCCCGGCGATTGAAATCGCGGCACCGAACACGTGATGTCGGCCTTCGCCGACGGGTCCGTCCCGGGCGAGTGCCGTGCGTTGAGCGAATTCCGCGCGGGACGGCATCGAGCCCGTGCCGCGATGCAATTCTCCCCTCTCCGCGAGGAACGAGCAGGGAGGGGCCGGGGGAGGGGCGGGTTGCCGCCGGCGCGATCCCTCCACCCGCGACCGCAGTTCTCCCCCTCCCCCGCGAAGCGGGGGAGGGGGGTCGGGGGGAGGGGGCCCTCGCCCGTACGGCGAACCATCCTCCGCGCACGAGCTCCGTTCACGCGTCCTCGGGACGGAACCCGCCTCGCGCGAGGAAATCCCCCACAGCGCGTCCGCCATCGGCCGACTTGCCGTGACGCCGCGGAACGTGCAATCTGCCGGACACCCGCCGGATCACCCGGCGCTGACGACAATCGACTTTCGTTTTCGGTCGCTGACCTGACCTCGCGCCCGACCCCAAGGAGTGGCTCGATGAAGTATCGCACCTATCCCGGCACCGACATCCGCGCCTCGGAAGTCGGCTTTGGCCTGTGGACGCTCGCCGCCGGCTGGTGGGGCGAGTTCACGGACGAGCAGGCCATCGCCATGCTGCACCGCGCCCACGACATGGGCATCACCCTGTTCGACAGCGGCGACACCTACGGCAACGGCCGCGCGGACGAGATCCTGGGCAAGGCGTTCGCCGGGCGGCGCGACAAGGTCACCATCACCACCAAGATCGGCTACGACTGGTACAACCACCGCGACGCCCGCCGCGGCCAGCAGGAGATCCCGCACAGCGCCGACCCCGCCTTCATCCGCATGGCCGTGGAAGAGTCGCTCACGCGGATGGGCACGGACGTCATCGACATCGTCAGCTACCACAACACCAAGGAAGAGCACGTCCCCGACGACGCCATCTGGGAGACGCTGCAGCGCCTGCAGGACGAGGGAAAGATCCGCGCGTGGGGCGGCGCCCTGGGCCCGTCCAACGGCTACCTGTTCGAGGGGCTGGACCTGATCCGCAAGCGCGGCGTTCGCAACCTGCAGCTCATCAACAACGTGCTGGAGCCCTTTCCCGGGCAGATCCTGACGGAAGCGGCCGAGCAGTCGGGCGTGACGGGGATCCAGGTGCGCGTGACGCACTCGTCGGGGATGCTGGAGGGCAAGTACACCGAGGACACCGAGTTCGCCAAGAACGACCACCGCCGGCACCGCCCGCGCTCGTGGCTCACCAACGGCCTGCAGAAGCTCGAGGCCCTGCGCTGGCTGCACGAGGGCCGCGGGATGACCATCGGCCAGGCGGCGCTCAAGTGGCTGCTGGCCTCGCCCGTGGTGATGACGACCCTGCCCAACATCTACAACCTGGAGCAGCTGGAGGAGTTCGCGGCCGCCAGCGACCTGCCGGACCTCACGGCGGAGGACCTGGCGAAGGTGGCGGAGCTGCAGCGCTCGAACTTTGGCGTGCACGAGGACCACATGCGCTACAAGGGCACCATGGTACGCGACGGCGAGCCCCTGGGCCCCGTGTACCGCTACGCCGACGACGGCTTCCCCGGCGCGCCCCAGGCGATGGAGACGGCCGCCGCGGACTGAGCGCGGAACCCCCAACTGCATTCTCACGCAGAGGGAGCAGAGGAAGCAGAGTACCCCGGTACTCTGCTTCTTTTGCATCCTGCCCCGGTGCCCGCATCATCCCGGGCCGGGGAACGGCGTTCTCACACGGGGCCTGCGGCCAACGGAGTCAACGGTAACGGCAACGGAGGGGTGGCTGCATCGTGGACTCGCGGCGTGTAGATTGTCGCCATCCGCTTCACGTTTCATCCACACCGGAGAGTTCCACGAATGCACCCGCGCATGCAGGAGCTGCTGAGCTTCATCGACGAGCAGTACGCCGCACTCCGCGCCGCGGCGGACGCGGTCCCCGAGGCCGACCGCGAGCGGCAGCCGGAACCCGGGCGCTGGTCCGTGGCGCAGGTGGTGGAGCACGTCTCGCGCGTGGAAGGGCTCGTGGGGCACCTGATCGGGCAGAAGATCGCCGAGGCGCGCGCCAGCGGCGTGGGGCCGGAGACGGAGACCAGCTCCATCATCCGCGAGGAGGACCTGGCGAAGCTCACCGACCGCTCGTACACGCGGCAGGCGCCCGAGCGCGCGCACCCCTCGCCCGACGTGCGCTATGGGGACGCGTGGGCGCTGCTGGACGCCGCGCACGCAGCCGCCCGCGAGGCGCTGGCCTCCGGGGAGGGGCTGGCGCTGGAGACAGTGGAGCTTCCCCACCCCGCGCTGGGCACGCTGAACGTCTACCAGTGGGGCGTGGCCATCGGCGGGCACGAGGCGCGGCACGCGGCGCAGATCCGGGAGTGCGCGGCCACTGTCGCGGACGCGGCGTAAAAAAGATTTCTCACG
>NZ_DASURI010000918.1:0-8747 GCF_036280135.1 Longimicrobium sp. | reverse complement strand
TCAGCGATTCGGCCCTTCTATCCGTGAACGCCGAGGTTCCTACCTGGGCGGCGCCTCTCAGAGGCTCAGCGGAGGCGGGGTCGAATCGTTTTTGCTCCTATCCCCCTCCTGTGTCATCCGCTTGTGCTGCGGCCGGAACAGCCAGTGCCTGTACGGGTGCTGCCACCAATCCCGGTCGCGCGTTCGCGTCGTCGTCTCCCCGATCATGAATTCCGGGTGAATCCGCCGGATGCGCGCGCAGATGTGTTCGCACAGCTGGCTCTTGGCGATGGTCTTCTTGCCGGGTGCGCCGCCTTCCCGCAGCGACTCGTTCAGCCGGAACTGCATGGCGCCCAGCACCACGTCCACGCACTGCAGTGGCAGGTGCTCGTGCGAGTTCACCTCCGCCACCTGGTCCTGCGCGATGCAGATGCGCCCCGCGCGGTACTCGCGGCAGTTCTGCAGCGTGAGCAGGTGCGCCTTGAAGACGGCGTTCTTGTGCGGTGCGTCCGGCAACCGGTCCACGTACAGGCGCAGGTTCAACTCGGCGCGGTCGGGATTGCAGTGCCGCAGCCCAAAGGCGTACTTGAAGAACTGGTAGTACAGCAGGTGGTAGCGGTGCTCGCGGTGGTACGCCGTGCGTGGCGGCTGCGCGTCCGCCAGGGTGAACATGATGCGGATCTTCACGAGATCGCCGTCGATCAGGTCGAAGAACGCGTCCATCATCGCCAGATAGCGGTCCAGGTACGCCTCGCTGACCTTTTTCCACTTGATCTCCGCGCCCAGGCACAGCCGGTCCGCCTGCCCCTGCAGCACCTCCCGCACGTAGTCCAGGTCTTCCGAACGGATCAGCGCTCCGCCATAGAAGTTGGCGAAGTAGCGCCCCGTCTGGCTGGATTCATCCGTATAGATGACGTACTCGCGACTCATGGGAGATGGCGAGGATGCGGGTGGATCACGGATGCCGCGGAAGCGAAAGATCCAGGCGTGCGGATTCACGCGGCGGGAGGAGCGATGCCGCGCGGAATCCCTGGATTTGCGAAGGAAGTTAGGCGGAAAAACGTGCCCGGAACAGCCGGTAAAATGGGACAGGTGTGACCACGCGGAGCGGCAGGAGCCGAAGAAGGTATATCTTGTTTCTGCGCATGTATTTGGGTTGATCAAAGTGCCGTGCCGTGGGCGTGATGAGCGCCTGAAACACGTTTGCAATACCGTTTTGAGCCACGGATGCGCATCTGATCGATACTATTGCGCCAGGAACGGCCACGCCCGTACGCGCCAATCAATCGGACAGCCACTCCGCGACGGCGCGCTCCACCTCTTCCTGCGTGAACGTCGGCTCGTTTTCGAGGGACCAGAGCCCGCGCCGGATCGCATCGCGCACGTACGCGGCGTACTCGGCGGCGTCATCCACCGTGCCTTCATGGGACGGCGGGTACAGCACCTCGCGAAGCTTGTCATCGTTCTTTATCCCAGTCTCCCGTTGAACGATTCGCGGCCGATCCTCGCATGGAAGATCGGCCGCGTTTGCTTTCTCGCTTACGATGGAAACCGGACCCGGGGCGGGCGCTTGGGAAAGCGCCGTCGTGCGTGCATGATGGTGATGATCGAGGCAGTGTCCAGCCCGACCTTGTAGATGATCCGGTAATCGTAGACGATGATTTCCCGATAAGCGACTTGCTCCCATTCGGGAACGATCCGGCCGGAGAGGGGGAACCGCTGGAGCCGCCTCACCAATCCCGTCACCTTGGTCAGGACTATTTCAGCGGTGGCCGCTGAGTCCCGCTTGATGTATTGCGCGATGCGCTGGAGGTCTGCTGTTGCCCGGGTGGACCAGATCAGTCGGTGAGCCACTTGGCGACGAGCTGCTCGACCTCTTCCTGCGTAAAGGTCGGCTCGTTCTCCAGCGACCACAGACCCTGGCGGATCTGCTCGCGCACGTACTCCTGGTATTCCAGGTCTCCTGCCGTGGTGTCGTCCGGGAATTCATCCGGGACCACGTGAGTTCTGGCGTGGGCGCTGTTCATCGGCGGATCCGGCGCGGGTTGGTCGCGGCTGTCCATCTCGTGAAAATTCACTCCGGAACCTCGATTTGCGCAAGCCGGTCGTTTAGGCCACCGCGCGCTCAGGTGGCGGGGAGGGCGCAGCGAAGCCAGGCTGCGGCGCTGCCCGTGTGGTGGCCGCTGCCCTCGCTCACCAGCAGCACCGTGCCGTCGTCGTCGATGGCCACGCCCTCGCCCCACGTTTCGCCCAGGGCGGCGAGCTCCAGCGTGTAGGGGCGGCCGCCGCCGGCCAGCAGGTCCGCGGCGCGGTACAGCGCCAGCCGGCCGTACGTGCGGATGGCCACCCACCGCCCGTTGCGCGACGCGCCGGCGCCCGTGACGTAGTCGCCCAGCTGGGTGGGGCGGGGGGCGATCTCGCGCACGCGCTCCAGGTCCACGGCGGGGCCGGCGCGCAGGGGCGTGGGCCAGTGCCACAGCTCCACGGGCTCCGTGCGCCCCTTGGTGACGATGTACACCTCGCCGTCGGGCATGACGAAGATGGCCTCGGCGTCGCGGCCGTTCCCCGGAAAGCGCGCGTGGAACGCCTCCGCCGGCGCCGTGGCGCTGTCCGTGGCGGCGGGGGCGGGCGCGCGGTACAGCACCAGGTCCAGGGGCCGCGCCTGGTTGTTGCCGATGTCGGCCACGTACACGCAGGTGCCGCCGGGGCAGGGACCGATGGCCATGTCCTCCCAGTCGCGGTTGCGCGCGCCCGTGAGCCGCACGCGGCCCAGCAGCTGCCCGTTCACTCCCACGGCGAACAGGATGGGATCGTTGCCGGAGTCGCCGTGCGTCCAGAACAGCCCGCGGGTGCGCCGGTCCAGGGCGGCGCCGCTGGCCTCGGGCACGCGCGTGCCCAGGCTGAGCTCGGGGTGCGTGATGCGGCACTCGAGCGTCTCCTTGGCGTCCGCCGCGTCCGCGCGCGCCACCTCGTCCGCGTCCGCGCGGGGCCCGCACCCCGACGCCAGCGCGAGCGCCGCGGCGGATGCGAAGGTCCGCATCCGCCGCGCCCGCATCCACCGAAACCCGCGCTCAAGCGTCATGCGTCCGAGGTGATGATGGGCTGCCGGTCCGGGTCCGGCTCCTCCGCGGGGGCCACCTCGCGCGGGGCGGGGTCCGGGCGCTGGTAGTAGGTGCCGTCGGCGCCCAGCTCCCACAGGTCCGGCCGGGACAGGCCCTCGGCCAGGATCTCGTCCAGGCGCCGCCGGTGCTCGGGGTGCTGGATGGGGACGGCCACCT
Source organism: Longimicrobium sp. (assembly GCF_036280135.1). GTDB lineage: Bacteria > Gemmatimonadota > Gemmatimonadetes > Longimicrobiales > Longimicrobiaceae > Longimicrobium. The sequence continues at coordinate 5,490 of NZ_DASURI010000918.1, read as the reverse complement.
CCACCCGCCGGCTCAGGTTGCGCGTGCGCCAGTCGCCCGAGCCGATGAAGTACTCCGGCGCGCCCCCGTTCTCGAAGCGGAAGATGCGCGCGTGCTCCAGGTACCGGCCCAGGGCACTGTACACGTGAACGCGCTCGGAGAGCCCCGCCACGCCGGGCCGCAGGGCGCAGATGCCGCGCACGAGCAGCTCCACGTGCACGCCGGCCTGCGACGCGCGGTACAGGGCCGCGATCATGTCGCGGTCCGCCAATCCGTTGAACTTGGCCGTGATGCGCGCGTCGCGCCCGCCGCGGGCGTGCTCGGCCTCGCGCTCGATCATCTCCACGAAGCGGCGGCGCATGTTGTACGGCGCCACCAGCAGCTGCGCGTAGTCCTCGCGCCCCGCGCCGCCGGTCAACCCGTTGAACACCTCGTTCAGGTCCGCCACCACGGCCGGGTCCGCCGTCATGAGCCCCAGGTCCGTGTAGAACGCGGCCGTGGACGCGTTCAGGTTACCCGTGCCCACGTAGGCGTAGCGCCGCACGCCCTCGGCCTCGCGCCGCACGATCAGCGCGATCTTGGCGTGCACCTTGAGCCCCGGCACGCCGTAGATGACGTGGATGCCGAACGAGCGCAGGTGGCGCGCCCACTGGATGTTGCTGAGCTCGTCGAAGCGCGCCGTGAGCTCCACGAGGGCCACCACCTGCTTGCCCCGCGCGGCTGCCCGCGAGAGCGCCTCCACGATCTTCGACTTCGCGTTCGTGCGGTACAGGGCCAGCTTGATGGCCAGCACGTCGGGATCTTCCGCCGCCTCCACCACCAGCCGCTCCACCGTCCCCTCGAACGAGTCCTCGGGAAAGGAGACCAGCACCTCGCCGGCCCGCAGCGCGTCGAAGACGGAGCGGGTGCCCTGCAGGGGCTCGCGCGGCGGCGCGGCGGGCGGATAGTGAAGGAAGTCGCCCGGCAGGTCCGCCAGCTCGCGCAGCCCCCGCAGGTCGATGAAGGCGGGGATGGGATACACGTCGCCGTCGCCCAGGATGGCCACGCGGTCGGGCACCTCGTACTGCAGCTCGCGCAGCAGCAGGGCCCGCATCCCCTCCGGCATCCCCTCCTCCACCTCCAGGCGCACGACGGGGCGAAAGCGGCGCTTGCGCACCTGCTCCTCCACGGCGTGCAGCAGGTCTTCCACCTGCTTGCTCTGGATGTGCAGCTCGGCGCTGCGCGTCACCCGGAACACGCGCGGCACGTCCGTCTGCATCCCCGGGTAGAGCGAGCCGAACGCGTCGCGGACGACCTCCTCCACGGGGATGAAGCGGTGGCCGCCCGGGAGCGGCACCAGGCGCGGCACGCCGTCCGGCAGCTCCGCCACGCCCAGGTGCCGCGCGCCCGTCTGCGGGTCGCGCACCATGGCCGCCAGGGCGGGGCGCAGGTTGCGGATGTGGGGAAACGGGCTGCCCCCGCCCGCCGTCAGCGGCAGGAGGAGGGGATGGATGGTGCGCGCGTAGAACTCGCGGACGAACTCGCGCTCCTCGTCCGTGAGCCCGCCGGGATCCACGACGTGGATACCCTCCTCCGCCAGGGCGGGAAGGAGCTGGCCGCGCAGCAGGGTGTACGCGCGGTCCATCAGCCGCCGCGCGCGGATGCCGATGGCGTCCAGCTGCTCCTGCGGCGTGACGCCGTCGATCGTCCGCTTTTCGCTTCCCAGCGCCACCTGGCGCTTGAACCCGGCCACCCGGACGCGAAAGAACTCGTCCATGTTGGCGCCGAAGATGGAGACGAAGCGCACGCGCTCCAGCAGCGGCACCCGCGGGTCCTCTCCCAGCCCCAGCACGCGGCGGTTGAAGGCCAGGAGGCTGAGCTCCATGTTCAGCAGCGTTCCCGGGCCCAGCGCCTCGGCCTCTGCCTCGTCCTCCACGGTGGCCAGGGCGGCGCGGGCGCGGGCCTCGTCGCGCGGGTCCACCGTGTCCGCCGGCTCGAACGGCAGGGCGGAGCGGGCCAGCACGTGCAGGGCCGCCAGCGTGTCGCGCTCGCGCAGGGCGGGCGAGCCCACGGCCGACATCACCTCCTCCAGGGGCAGGCGCACGACCTCGCAGCGCGCGTCCTCGCCCACGGCGCCCACGCCCTCCGCCAGCCACACCTCCACGGCCGCCCGCTCGCCGCCCCCCGGGCCGACGCCGAGCAGGCGGAGCCGCGCGGCCGCGTGGCCAAAGCAGTCGCGGAGGACGCGACGGGCGGCCTCCTCCCCCGCGCCGGGGCCGGCGGGGACGCGCAGGGCGGCGCGGGCGCGGGTCAGCGCCACGCGCCCGTCGTCCACGGCCACGACGGCCACGCGGCGGGCCGTGCGGACGGCCTCTTCCAGCAGGTCCATCTCCCGCTCGCGCAGGGCGTGGCGGGCGCGCTCCAGCCGGTCGTCCTCCACCCGCCGCAGGCCGTGCGTGTGCCGCAGGGTGGCCGCCACGGGGTGATCGGCCCCGCCGCCGTCCGGCACCCGCACCTCCACCTCGCCCAGCCGCGCGCGCAGGTCGCCGTCGCGGGCCAGGATGGCGTCGCAGGCCACCTCCGCCTCGGCCCCGTCGCGGGTGGCAAAGGCACGCACGCGGCGGTGCGTCTCCAGCTCCACCCGCGGGACGAGGCGCGTGGGATCTACGAGGGAGCGCAGCAGCCGCGCGGGCTCGCTCAGCCCCAGCAGGGGCGCGTCGCTGGCGTCCGGCGGGAGCTCCACCGTGAGGACGACGCCCTGCTCCGCGTCCGGGCCGCTGCGGACGGCCAGCGTGCGGGTGCCGTTGGAGTAGTGGCGCACGCACGCCCAGGCACCCCGGCGCTCCAGGTCGCCCTGCTCCGTGTCGTGGTAGACGTCGCGAAAGCCCAGGGTGCGCGGAACGCCGGCCCGCAGCCCGTCGGGGGCGGGGCCGGCGGCGATCTCGTCCAGCACGCCGGGGGCGGCCGGGTCGAAGCGGATGGGAGCCAAGGGTGGGTCGCCGCCGGGTACGGAGGGGTTCGCGCGTGGCATCCGCATCATCAGAAGGGAAGGCCCAGGCGCAGGTAGACGATGCCGCGCTCGCCGTACGCGTACAGCAGGCTGGCCGTGTACGATCCCGCCCGCACGAAGCCGCCGCCGCCCACGCCCGTGTGCCAGTCACCCGCGGACTCGCCGTCGTACCATACGCGCCCGGCGTCCGCCAGCGCCAGCACGCCCACGGGTCCCGCCACCGGCACGCGCAGCTCCGCGCTGCCGAAGGCCATGGCATCGCCCGCGTACCGGTTGAAGGTGTAGCCGCGCACGGTGGGCGAGCCGCCCAGGAACGCCGCGTACTGCAGGGGAAAGTCGCCCAGGACGGCCTGCCCGCCGGCGCGCACGGCCAGCACGCTGCCCGCCAGGGGCACGTACGCCGTGCCCACGGCCCCCGTCCGCGCGAACGAGCGGACCTCCTCGCCCTCGTCCAGCGCGCCGGGGGCGGAGTAGGGAAAGCCGTCCACGCTGGCCGACAGCGTCCACCCGCGGCGGGGGAAGCCCGCGTTGTCGCGGCGGTCCCACGCCAGCGCGGCGCGGGCGCCCGCGCCCACCCAGGTGTCCTGGCCGTACGGCACCACGACGGAGACGGGCGTCCCCCCTCCCCCGGCCGGGTCCCCGCCCAGGAGGGGATGCGAATTTTCCGGCTCGGGATCCGTGTAGCGCAGCAGGGCGGCCAGGTTCAGCGAAAGGCCGCCGGGGCGGTGCAGGACCACGCCGGGCTCCAGCAGCAGCTGGTTCTCCCAGAGGATGTAGCGCCGGTCGCCCTCGGGGCTCCCCGTCTCGTTGCCGTAGCCCGTGAAGTACGACGCCTCCATCTGCGACGCGCGGGCGAACAGGTAGCCGTACGACGCGCTCCCCGTCCAGCGGCGCGTGTACTGCGCCTCGGCGCCCCAGCGGTTGTACAGCGGGGCATACAGGGCGCGGGCCTGCCAGCGCGTGGCCCAGGGGTACCGGCGAAAGCCGTAGCGCGTGACCTTGGGGCCCACGCCCACGACGACGTCGGCGAAGGGGCGGATGCCCACCATGGGCGAGAACGCCGTGCGCTGCACGCCCCAGTCGCGGGGCGGGTCCACGGCGTCGCTGGCGTCGTCGGGCGTGAGCTCGTAGCGGGGCGTGTCGAACGGGCGCGTGTCCACGGCCGTGTTGCCGCCGCGGACAAGGGTGTTGCGTCCGTCGTCGTCGAAAAAGGCGGTGCGGGCGCCGTGGCCGCGGTCCTCCAGCCGGTCGTCGCCCGCCGCGCCGATGACGCGCACGAGCATGCCGCCCTCGCCGCGCACCTCCGCGCGGTCGTCGCCGCCGTGCAGGAACACGCGCACCTCGCGCGTCTCGCCCCGGACAAAGTGTCGCTGGTAGAGGACGGGGCCGTTCTCGCTTCCCGCGTGGATGCGCACGTCCAGGGCGTCGGGCGAACGCTCGATGATGGCCACGTCCGTCCCGTCCGTGCCGTGCGCCTCGGGCTCGCCCGCCATCATGCGGTACCACTCCTGGGCGGCCTCGGGCAGCCGGTCGCGGCGGGCGCGCAGGGTGGCGGCCAGCCGCGCGCCCTCCAGGGCCTGGTACGCGGGCGGCAGCTGGCGGACGGCGTCGTCGATGAGGGCGTCCGTCAGGCGGGCGCGCAGGCCGGCGGCGGCGCGCTCCCACGCCGCGCGGTCCAGCCCGCCCAGGAGGCGGCGGTCCAGGTACTGGCCCTGCTCCACGAGCCCGTAGACCACGCCCTCGTAGTCCGGGTGAAAGCGCACGGCCTTTTCCAGCATGGGGCGGGCGACGTCCAGCAGCAGCCCGTCGTAGTCCACGAACACGTAGTCGCGGTCACGGGGCAGGGCGCGCCAGGTCACCGTGCCGTCCCGCTGGTCGAACCGGGCCCACTCGTACTGGTCCTCGTGGCGGTCCCAGTCGCCCAGGTAGATGTCCATCAGGCGGACGGCCAGCAACTCCTCGGCGGCCAGGCGGTTGCGCGGGTCGGCCAGCAGGGCCTGCAGGAAGTCCTCCGTGTCCTCCAGCTTGGGCGATCCCCCGAAGCCGTCGTCCGGGCGCTCCTCCATCTGCCCCAGCATCCCCGCGAACTGCTCACGGAACTCGCCCAGGCGCGGGTCGTCGGGCATCACGAACAATTGCGGATGCACGTGCAGGGCGCCGGTCGCGTCCATCAGCCGGCCGGCCACGAGCGCGCCGGCCGGGTTCTGCGAGCTCACCTGGTCCCGCAGCAGCCACCCCGCCGGCCCGCCGCGCCCGCCCGTGCCGCGGCCCGGGTCCTTGTCCACGGAGCGAAAGCCGTACTCCTTGCCGTCCGCCCCGCGAAAGCGCAGCGAGAGCGTCTGGTTGCCGCCGCCCGTCTCCGTGGGCGTGAGCCCCCCGGCGAACGAGCCCAGGTCCAGCACGGGCACGTCGATGGGCGCGGCCCACAGGTCGCGGTACGAGCGGCCCAGGAAGAACCGGCGCAGCGACCCCGCCTGGTAGCCCGGGTTGGCCACCACGCGGACGGTGTCGTCCCGCGCGGG
>NZ_DASURI010000917.1:0-6063 GCF_036280135.1 Longimicrobium sp. | reverse complement strand
GGCCAGCAGGGCACCATGCAGAACGGGACCATGCAGGGCCAGGGCAACATGCAGGGCTCCACCATACAGGGTCAGGGCACGATGCAGAACGGGACTATGCAGGGCAGCAGCATGCAGGGTCAGGGAACGATGCAGGGCGGGACGATGCAGAGCGGCACCATGCAGAACAGCGGCACGCAGAACGGCAACTGGAGCAACACCTCCAGCAGCCGCCGCTCCATGCAGGTGAGCAAGGACCAGTAGCGCACGCCGGCCCGCGCCCGCGGTTCGGGCGCGGAGAACCGGGCGGCGGCCGCTCCCGCGCGTTCAGCGGGGCGGCCGCGGCCTCCTTGCAAGTGGTGAGATGATGGAGATGCGTTTCTTCCGGCATGCCGTGCTCGCGCTGGCGGCCCTGGCCGCCATGCCCGCCGCCGCGCAGGACCCGCCGGACCGCCAGGCGTCCGCCGCCGCATCCCTCGCCGGGGCCGCGTCGGTCACGGCGTCAGGAGAGATGACGGCGACACCGTCTGCCCCGCGGGACAGCGGGCTCGTGCGGATTTCGCCGCGCGCGTCCGCGGCGGCGGGGAGCGTGCGGGCGGCGGCGGACCGGTCCACGGCCCTGCGCGTGCTCGTGTCCGTGGACGAGCGGCGGCTGTGGCTGGTGCAGGGCCGCGACACCCTGTTCCGCGCACCCGTGGCCGTGGGGACGGGGCGCACGCTGCGCCACGGCGAGCGCGCGTGGCGGTTCGAGACGCCGCGCAGCGTGCGCCAGGTGCTCAGCAAGCAGACCAACCCCGTGTGGACGCCGCCGGACTGGCACTACGCCGAGCTGGCGGCCGACAGCGGCTGGACGCTCGTGCAGCTGGAGCGCGGCCGCCCCACGCCCCTGCCCGACGGCGGCCGCCTGGAGGTGCGCGGGGACCGCATCGCCCACGTGCATGCCAACGGGGGGATGGAGCTCATCCCCGAGGACGAGGAGGTGATCTTCGGGACCACGCTCTACGCGCCGCCGCTGGGCACGCGCAACCGCCGCGTCGCCGGCGAGCTGGGCGCGTACAAGCTGGACCTGGGCGGCGGGTACATGCTGCACGGCACGCCGCACAAGGCGTCCATCGGCCAGGCGGCCACGCACGGCTGCATTCGCCTGGACGACGATGCCATCGCGTACCTGTACCAGAACGTGCCCGTCGGCACACCCGTCTACATCTTCTGAGCGGTGTCGGCAGACGCTCCGCGATTCGCCGCGCGATTGTCATCCCGCAAAGCCTCCGTCGCCGCCAGGGTTCCATCGTGACGACGGTCCGCGCCGCGGCTCCTCAGAGGGTGCTGCCAAACCAACCTTGGATGGAGGCCGAGGAGCGTCATCCTGAGGGAGCGCCGCGCGTAACCTGAACGCAGACAGAACCTTGGCGCGACCGAAGGATCTTGTGTGCGAAACTCGAACGCGGCTTCCGTGCACGGGGGCCGCCGCAGAGTTTCGCGGGCAAGATCCTTCGTCGCCGCCAAAGATCACGTTCGGGCAGGGACCACGCGGCGGCTCCTCAGGATGACGCGGCCCGAAGCGCGAGGTTTGGCAACACCCTCTCAGGATGACCATGGCGGGACGCGCGGGATGAAGTGCTTCAACCGCGGATCGGAACGATCGAGGTCCCGCCCGGTTCTCCGCCGGGCGGGATTTCGCATTCCGGGAGCGATGTGCCGGCGGGGGGACGGCGGGTGTCCTCTCGCGGGTCCACCCCGCATGAAGGGCCGGACTCGCCGAACATGGCAGATCAACCAGGAAACACACGGCCTACGTAGCAGATTCGGACGAACGGAGTATCAGCGGCGGAGTGGTCCCGGACTTGTATGGGTCCGTTGCCGAAGCCGGGCACGCTGGTGTGCCTGGCCGTAACGGAACCCCGTTGGAGCAATGAAGAGAACCGTATCGATGTCCGCCGTGGCGGCCGCCGCCGTGCTTGCCCTGTCCAGCACGGCTAACGCGCAGGTGTTCACGCCCAGCTACCAGGCCCCCGTGCCGATGAACGACCTGGGCGTGTACCTGAGCGACTCGCCCGGCGACCTCACGCTGGAGGGGATCTGGCGCAGCGGCCCCGTGGGGCTGCGCGTGGGCTACGTGGACGCCGAGCCGGACGGGCTGATCTCGGTGGGCGGCGAGGTGCGCTCGCCCATCGCCACGTCGGCGCCCATCGACGTGGCGTTCACGGCGGGCGCGCAGGGCCTCATCGGCGACGTGGACGCGCTGGGCCTGCAGGCGGGCCTGAGCATCGGCAAGCGCTTCGTGAACCCGGGGCTGGCGCTCACGCCGTACATCCACCCCCGCATTGCCCTGATCGACGGCCTCCTCCAGGACGACGACTGGGACACGGAGCTGCTGGCCGAGCTGGGTCTGGACGCCGAGTTCTCGCAGAACCTCATCTTTCGCCTGAGCGTGGGCCTGAGCGACCAGACGCCGGACGTGGGCGTGGGCCTGGCCTGGCGGCGGTGAAGTGCGTGAGTGCGGAAGTGCGTTAGTGCGTTAGTGCGGGAGTGAACTGGAGATCACGGGCGAAGATCCCGGCCGGGAGCACCGGCCGGGGTCTTCGTCCTTCATCCGCGGATCAGCAGGGGAGGCCCGTGCAGTTGTAGGTGCAGAAGTACGTGCACCGGAACTGCTGCGTATCCGGCGCGTGCGCCTGCACCGTGCCGCGCCCGCGCCCCTTCTCGTCCGCCTGCACCGCGAACGACTCCACCGCCAGCTCGTCGAGCTTGAGCTCCAGCTTACGCATCGCCGCATCTCCTGTCGTCACGTGGACCTGGACGGGACGGGACGGGCTGCCCGACGCACCCCGTCCGGCTGGCGTCTCAAGATGCCCGGATGGCGGCCGTTTGTCAGGAGCGCCGTTCGCGGATCAGCAGATGGCGAAGGCGCGGACGGGGAAGGTGCCCATCCCCTTAACCTTCACGGGGACGGCGAAAAAGCGGCTGCCGGAGCTGGGCAGGTCCGCCAGGTTGCACATGTGCTCGCAGATGGGGATGTCGCGGCCCAGCAGCACGCTGTGCACGGGACGCGTGCCCTCATCCACGCTGTCGATGTTGAACGAGTCGATGCCCACGATGGCCGCACCGGCGTCCGCCAGGTGCAGCGCGGCGGCCTCCGTGAGGTGCGGATGGCCCTCGAAGTACGCGTCCGTGCGCCAGTTGCGGTCCCAGCCCGTCTGGACGAGCACGGCCCGTCCGCGCACGTCCAGGTCCGCGAACGCCTCGGGGCCAATGGCGCGCCCGTCCAGCCGCGGGCGCACGACCACGCAGTCCACGTCCGCCAGCGACGTGAGCTGCAGCTCCGACAGGTCCTTGCCGTGCGCGTAGCGGTGGAACGGCGCGTCCACGTAGGTGCCCGTGTTGGCCACCATGTCGATGCGCCCGATCTGGAACTCCGTCCCCGGCGCGTAGCGCTCCTTCGACGCCTCGCGGCTCAGGTAGTCGCAGATGAGGGGCGCGGGCAGCCCCTTGTAGGTCACCATCCCCGATTCCACCGTGTGGCTCACGTCCACCAGTCTGCGCTCGCTCACCGCATCTCCCCTGATCGCGGTTGTCCGGTTGATCTGCCTCGCGACACGATAGCGCATCGCGCGCGGACGCGCCTCATCCCGCTCCGCCGAACGAAAGAGGCGGCGCGCAGTTCATGCGCGCCGCCCGAAGCGTGCCGGCGTTGCGTCAGCGCTTCAATCCGGCCACTGGCGGCACAGCAGCTGGGTGCTCGCCGCGGTGGTGGCGCCCTGGCTGTCGGCGACCGTGACGGTCACGTAGACGGTGTAGCCCAGGCTGCACGTTCCGAAGGCCTCCGGGTCCGGACTGGGGGCGGGGAAAGGGCCGCCGATGGTGTGACCCAGGCGCTTTTGGTACCAGCTCCACGTGTACGTGTAGCCGCCGCTCCCGCCGCTGGCCGAGGCGTAGCACGCGAACGATCCGCTTCCCATGTTGTTGCAGGAGACGCTGGCCGCGATCGACGACTCGGCGCGCGGCGCGTGGTCAAAGCCGGCGAGCGCGAGGACGGCGGGAATGGCGAGAAGAGCCCAGGCACGGCGCATCGCATCCTCCAGGAAACGGGTGAATTCCAAGGAAGGAGGAGGATACCGCGATTCGGCACCAGTGTCAATTAACGACATAAATGACGAAAGCATGGGAAGCAAGTGCGGGACGGGCCCGTGGAGCCGCCCCGCACGAACGCACTAACGCACTCCATCACCGCGGGTTGCGCGCGGCGATCGCATCAAGCCGCGTGCGGATCTCGCTCGCGGGGAGCCAGCGGCCGCGCGCCATCACGCCGGCGATGCGCTGCAGGTTGGCCTCGTGCGCCAGGGGATCGGCGTCCAGCAGCAGCAGGTCCGCGCGCCGGCCCACGGCGATGGTGCCGAACGCGTCCTGCCGCTGGAAGTACTGGCCCACGTTGCGCGTGCCCGTCACCAGGATCTCGTACGGCGACATGCCGGCGGCGCGCATCCGCGGGAACTCGCGGTGCAGCGAGAAGCCGGGCACGCTGAACTGCTGCGGCGCGTCCGTGCCCATCAGGATGCCCGCGCCGCCGCGGTGCAGCGCCGCCAGCACCTGCTGACGCGCCGCGATGGCCCGCCGCGCCGTCTCCAGGTCAAACCCGGCCGCCGCGCGGCGCTGGTTGTACCCGTTGATCCACTGCTGCAACGACTGCGTGGACGTGTACCGCAGCTCCGGAAACGCCAGCAGCGAATCCAGCGGCAGCGTGGTGTACAGCACCTCCCAAAGCGCCATCGTGGGCACCACCCACGCCCCCGCCTCGCGCGTGACGCGGATGGCGGAATCCAGCTTCACCGCGTCCATCGGTCCTTCGGCGCCACCGGCGTACTCCACGTAGCCGTCCACGTGGTCGAACGTCTCCTGCCCCATTCGCAGGGCGTGCATCAGCCCCACGTCCTCCGGCACGTGGCCGCCGAAGCGGATGCCCTCCTCCGCCGCCGTGCGCGCCATGGCGTCGTACTCCGGGCGGGTGAGGCCGGGGTGCACCTTGAGCAGGTCCCACCCCGCCGCGCGCTGCTCGCGCACCATCCGCACGGCCTGCTCGGGGCTGTTGACGGAGTTGCCGTTGAAGCTGGGGCCGGCCAGGTACAGCGTGGGCCCCCACAGCTCGCCGCGGCTGGTGCGCCGGCGCAGGTCCAGCTGGCCGTCCGCGCCGAGCATGCCGCGCACGGTGGTGATGCCGTTGGCCAGGTACAGGAACAGCACGTCCTCGGTGTACTGCGCCGGCGCGCCCGGCGGGGGCACGTGGCCGTGCATCTCCGCGAGGCCGGGGACGAGGTACTTGCCGCGCCCGTCGATGCGCCGCGCTCCGTTGGGGACGGCCACGGACGCGCTGGGCCCCACGGCCACGATGCGGTCGCCCTGCACCAGCACCGTGTGCCTGGGCAGCGCGCGCTCCGAGTCCATGGGGATGACGGTGACGTCCGTGAACGCCGTCACGTCGTCGGCGGCCTGCGCGCACGCGGCGTGGGGCAGGATGGCGGACAGCGCGAGCGCGGCGGCGAGGATGGGGCGGCGCGGGAGCGCGAGCTTCATCGGGGCGACCTCGGGAGGTGGATGGATGCGGATCGGCAGCACGGGGCCAGCACGCAACATTGCGCCGCACCATCGCCATGCGCCAGCAGCCTGGGGCGAACCGCGCGCGGCGGCGGATGGATGCAGGATGTGCGGGGCGAGATGAGGGCGGCGGATCGGCGGATCGGCGGATCGGCGGATCGGCGGATCGGCGGATCGGCGGATCGGACGGGATGGCGTGGATCGGCCGGTATCCAGCCCCGGCGATTGAAATCGCGGCACCGAAAACGTGATGTCGGCCTTCGCCGACAGCTCCTGCCGCGCACCGTCGAAGTGCAACGGGGTGAGGCCCGCGCCGCCAGGAGCGAATGAATTCGCCGCTGGAACATCGCGAAGTCCGCCTGCGTGGACTGCCCAGCGGAGGTTGATTCGCGTGCACCGGGGCGACCTTCGCGCGATCGTTCTCCCCTCTCCGCGAGGAACGAGCGGGGAGGGGTCGGGGGAGGGGCGGGTTGCTGCCGGCGGGAGCCTTCCCCG
>NZ_DASURI010000916.1:0-2809 GCF_036280135.1 Longimicrobium sp. | reverse complement strand
CGTCGGCCGCGCCGGCGGGGGCGGCGATGGCGTGGCCCAGCCGGCGCTCGCGCTCCACCACGGTGCGCAGGCGCGCCACGTGCTCCTCGGAGAGGTCGCTCATGTGGCTGCGGACGGGGACGTCCATCTCCCGGAGGAGGTTCACCAAGGCCTCCGCAGGAACACCCAGCTCCTTGGCGACTTCTAGGACTCGCATCAGTACGGCTCTCCTCCTCCACGATCCTGCATCAGGGGCAGCGCGCTTGCCAGCTCCATGACGCGGCGCGCGAAACTCGGGTCATTCAATCCAACGGCCGAAACCGGGCCCCGCCCAAGGGCGGCGCCCAGCTCGTCCTGCGTGCTGCAAACGGCGAAAGGGATCCCGCGGGCCTGGAGCAGCGGCACCAGCTTGCGGGCCTGCGTGGGCGACGCGTCGGCCGCCAGCACGGCGGCGGCCAGCTTTCCGTCGCGGGCGGCGCCGCGCACCATGTCCGTGCCCAGCACAAGGGCGCGGGCGCGCGCCGCCAGCCCCAGCAGGGACAGCAGCGCGCGCTGGGGCGCGCCAGGGGACGGTTCCGGCGGCGCGCGGCGTTCCATGCGGTTATTCAGAACCAGGCAAATTCTCCGAATCGTCCCCGAAAGTCAAGCCCGCATCGGGCTCGCCGGCCTCGTCGTCCGCCTGCGCGGCCGCCGATTCGTCCTCCTCTTCCTCCACCGTCAGCCGCTCGATCTCCGACACCAGCCGGTCGGCCTCGTCGCCGCCCAGCCCCGGGATGCGTAGGAAGTCCTCGCGCTCCATGTCGATGACGTCGTAGAACGTGTTGTACCCCGCGGCCTCCAGGGCGGCCAGGGTGGCCGGCGCCAAGTCCAGGTCGCGCAGCGAGAAATCCTGCGAGTCGTACTCGCCCTCGTCCCCGCCGCCGCCGCCGCCGAACAGCGCCGCCTCGGCCCCGCGCTCCAGCCACTCGCGGCTGCCGAACAGGTCCAGCTGCCAGCCGATGAGCTGGCTGGCCAGGCGCACGTTCTGCCCGTTGCGGCCGATGGCCAGCGACAGCTGGTCCTCGTCCACGATGGCCGTCATCGTGCGCGTCTCGTAGTTCGAGATCACCTTGGCGACCCGCGCCGGGGCCAGGGCCCGCTTGGCGTAGATCTCCGGGTCCGGGTGCCAGGGCACGATGTCGATGCGCTCGCCGCCCAGCTCCTGCACCACGGCGCGGACGCGCGATCCCTTGAGGCCCACGCAGGCGCCCACGGGGTCGATGCTCTCGTCGCGGCTGCTGACGGCGATCTTGCTGCGGAAGCCCACCTCGCGCGCGGCGCCGCGGATCTCCACGATGCCCTGCTGGATCTCGGGCACCTCGAGCTTGAAGAGCGCCGCCACGAACAGCGGGTCGGCGCGCGACAGGATCAGCCGCGGGCCCTTGGGCGTCTCCTCCACCTTCTTGAGCACGGCGCGGATGGGCTCGCCCTGGCGAAAGCGCTCGCGGGGGTTCTGCTCCTTCCACGGGATGATGGCGTCGGCGTCGCGGCTGCGGTTGAGCATGAGCACCAGCTTGCCGCGCTCCACCTGCTGCGTCTCGCCGCTGAGCAGCTCGCCCACCCGGTGCTCGTACTCGTCGCGGATCTTTTGCCGCTCGCCCTCGCGGACGCGCTGCAGGATGCGCTGCTTGGCCGCCATGACGGCGTTGCGGCCAAAGTGCGCGAACTCCACGGGCACCTCCAGGATGTCGCCCACCTCGAACTCGGGGTCGTCCCAGCGGGCCTCTTCCAGCGAGATCTCGCGCGACGGATCCTCCACCTCGGCCACCACCTCCTTGAGCACGGTGATGCCGATGCGGCCGGTGTCCTCGTCGATCTCGATCTCGGCCTCGACGTTGGGGCCGTAGCGCTTGGCCAGGGCGGCAAGGATGCCGTCCTTGATCAGGTCGTACAGCTCGTCGCGCGAGATCGCCTTGTTCGCCGTCATCTCGCGGAACGCCGCGAGCACCTGCGTTGCGTTGTTCATGGCCGTCCAGATCCTTGTCGGTCAGGCAGAGCGTGGCGGGGAATTGCTTCAGCGGCCCTTCCCGCCGCGCTCCCAGCGGTACACCAGGTTGCCCCGGTCGATGTCCGCCAGCGGAATCTCCACGTCTTCGTCGTTCGGCAGGCGCAGCGCCACGCGTTGCGCCCCTTCGTCGCCCCGGAGGCCCAGGAGCACGCCTTCGAGCCGCCTGGCCCGGTCGGCCAGCACGCCGCGGCCCTTGACCGCGACCTCCGCGCCGGCAAAGCGCTCCCAGTCGCGGGGCCGCAGCAGCGGCCGCTCCACCCCGGGCGACGACACCTCCAGCACGTACCGGTCGCTGAGCCCCTCGCGCTGGTCCAGCCACGGCTCCAGCGCCCGGCTTACCCGGGCGCAGTCGTCCAGCGAGACGGAAGGCTCGCCCGGCCTGGAGTCTGGCAGGTCGATGGACAGGCGGAGGATGGGGCGCGCCTTGCTCCCGGCCTGCTCCAGCTCCACGAGCTCGAACCCCAGCTCCGCGACGCGCGGCTCCATCTGGGCCGCGAGCCCCTCGTCGTGCACCGCCATCTGAACCCTGGGTTGAGGCAATAAAAAAAGCGGGGCCGCCGCACCCCACTTCGCCGCGCGATCCGCCCGTGGGGGCGCTCGCCAGGTTCGGATACGCAACGAATATAGGCGCTGCGCGGGCGGCGTGCAACCACCGTGCTCGCGCGGGCGCCGTTTCGTCACGGGTTGTACACCGCACCCGGCCCCGTGTGCGCGACCGGCGGTTATCGCGCCTCCGTTGGGCCCACGAATCCCTCGGGGACACCCGAACGGCTTTCTCACGCA
>NZ_DASURI010000915.1:0-11253 GCF_036280135.1 Longimicrobium sp. | reverse complement strand
CCCGCATCGGCCCGGACGTTCCGGCCAGCTGCGGGACGGAGGCGCTGGGCGAGCGCGTGTCGTTCACCGTGGGCCAGGTCACCTGCCACGCCGTGGGCGACGCGCCCGTGGACGCGTACGGCTGGGCCGCCGGCGTGGGCGCCTTTCCGCGCCTGTTCGCGGAGCCGTACAGCTTCGTGGACATCAACCGCTCCGCCACCATCGTGGGCACGGTGAACCCGCCGTCGCAGTTTCCCCAGGCGTCGCCGCGCGCCTTCGAGGTGCAGGGCGCCGCCATCACCCCGCTGCTGCCGGACGGCGCCACGAGCAGCGAGGCCGCCGGCATCGCGGACGACGGCACGGTGGGCATCACCGCGTACTACGACTGCGCCAGCCAGCGGAGCTGCGCCGAATCGCGCGCGATGGTGCTCGTGGCCGGCGCGTGGGTCGACGTGCCGCTCCCGTCCACGGCCGACCGCTCCGTGGCCGCCGCCGTGAGCTCCGCGGGGCACGTGGCCGGCTACTCGCTGGGCGACGTGGACGGCGTGTTCCTGTACGACGCGCCGGACGACGACTTCGACGTGCTCCCCGTCGTCCCCGGCACGCGCGTGCAGATCACGGGCGTCAACGCGCTGGGGCAGATCGTGGGCACGGGCACGCGCCAGTCCGTGGCGCCGGGGCAGCAGGCCAGCTACGGCATCATCTGGGGCGACGGGCGGCAGTACTCCATCAGCGAGCGCATGAACGACGACGCGCCCTGGCAGGTGACCGCCGCGCTGGCCACGGACGACGAGGGACGCATCGCCGGCACCGGCTTCAACACCCAGACGGGGCAGGAAGGCGCCATCCTTCTCACGCCCGCCGTCAACTGAGCCGGGCTCCCGACCTCCATCCGCCGATGACGGACAATTCCCCTCCCCACGACGCTCCGCCGCCGGGCGCGCTGTGCTTCGCCTTTCGCGGCGGCGAGCTGCTCGTGGCGGAGGACGGCGACGGCGTGCGCGTTCCCCGCGTGGCGGATTCCGGGCTGCATGCGGAGTCCGGCGTGTGGGTGGACGCGGGCGAGGCGGACGGGCTGCGCTGCTTTGCCGTCTCCCTGCCGGACGGCGCGCTGGAGCCGCCGGGGATGCGCTTCGTGCGGCTGCGCAGGCTGTATCCGCTGCTGCCGGCCCCCGTGTACCGGATGGCCGGGCGCGCGTCGGAGATCGTGGAGTGGGAGCACGCGCACCGGTTCTGCGGGCGGTGCGGCGGGCGGACGGTCGCTTCGGGCGAGGCGCTGGCGCGGCGGTGCACGCAGTGCGGCGCGCTGCACTATCCGCGGCTGGCGCCGGCCGTGCTGGTCTGCGTGGCGGACGGCGACCGGCTGCTGCTGGCCCGCTCGCCGCACTTTCCCGCGGGGATGTACAGCACGCTGGCGGGGTTCGTGGAGCCGGGCGAGTCGCTGGAAGAGGCGGCCGCGCGCGAGGTGCGCGAGGAGGTGGGGATCGAGATCGCGGGGCTGCGCTACTTCGGCAGCCAGCCGTGGCCGTTTCCCAGCTCGCTGATGGTGGCGTTCACGGCGGAGTACGCGGGCGGCGACCTGCGCCCGGACCCGGCGGAGATCGAGGACGCGCGGTGGTTCACGGTGGATGCCATGCCCGCCGTGCCGCCCGTGATGAGCCTGGCCCGCGCCATGATCGACGACTGGGTCCGCGCCCACGGCGGCGATCCCTCCGCGCTGGAGACGACGGAGTAGGGGAGGAAAACCAGTCGTAGCCCCAGCCTGAGCGGGTAAACCCGCCGCTGGGACAGCCAGAAGCCCCGTCTCGCGCCGACGCGCTCTGCGAACGAGGCTTCAACCGATCGAAAGGCCGCCCTGGTGTACCGGGGCGGCCTTTTGCTGGGGCAGTCCGCGAAGGCGGACTTCGCGAGTTTCCAGCGGCGAATTCATTCGCTCGGCGAGGAGCCGGCCGATCCGCTCCGATCCGCTCCGCCCCTCGGCCCTTCGCATCCCACGCCTCCGCATCAGATCCCCGTCGGGTACGTCTCCGGCGGCTCGGCGCTCTCCCACTGCGGCGTGCGCTCCAGCGGGTGCAGGGCGCGCGTGGTGTCGTAGTGGATCACGGCGTCGAACTGGTCGGAGAGGCGCGCGTGAAAGTAGTGGCTCCACCGCTCCGTCTCCGGCTTGTAGATCACGCCGATAGCGCGTTCCAGCCGCGCCTCGCGCAGGGCATCCGCCGCGGGGCCGCTGTCGCGCAGGGGGAGAAAGAAGTCGGGGATGCCGGTTTCGTGCAGCAGCTTCTCGAAGCTGTCCTCCATCCCCGGCCGCACGCGCTTGCGCTCCGCCGGCGCGTCCCACTCCGACGCGGCCGTCACCGTGCCCGTGTACGTGCTGAAGCCGATGAGCCGCGCGTCGTCGCCATGGCGCTCGCGGACCAGCTGGCCCACGTTCCACTCGCCCTCCTCGCCCATCTCCGTGGCGCTGGCGTCGCCCAGGTGGGAGTTGTGCTCCCAGACGACGACCTTCGGCGCGATTCCCTTCCCCGCGAAGTGCCGCAGCAGCGCGTCCAGCGTATCGGCCATGTGGCAGTCGCGCAGGTTCCATGAGCTCACCCGCGCGGCAAACATGCTGCGGTAGTATTCCTCCGCGTTCTTGACCAGGCGGGCGTTCTGCTCGGCGTAGAAGTGCTCGTCCTCCGCCACGCCGCCCTCGTCGCCGCCCATCCGCGTGGCCTGCTCGCGAAGCTCGTGCAGCTGGTGCACGGCCTCGTCCACGCACGCGTCCGTGATGCCCAGCTCGGCCGCGTATCCGTACGCCTGCGGGTCCTCGCCGCCCACGCGGTGAAAGCAGCCGTATCGCTGGCGGGCGCGGCGCGCGGCCTCGGGATCCACGCCTTCCAGGTACTGGATGACGGCCTGGATGGAGCCGAACATGGAGTACAGGTCCAGCCCGTAGAACCCCACGCGCGGCGCGCCGTCCGGCAGTGCGTCGTTGTGCGCGCGCAGCCACGCGACGAGCTCCACCACGTCCGTGTTGCGCCACATCCACTGCGGAAAGCGCACGAACCCGCCCAGCGCGCCGTCCGGCGACACGTCCGTGCCGGCGCCGCGCACGTAGCGGTTCACGCGGTAGGCGTCGGGCCAGTCCGCCTCGACCGCGACGGCCGAGAATCCCTTCTCGGTGATGAGCCGCCGCGTGATCTCCGCCCGGGCGCGGTAGAACTCGTGCGTGCCGTGCGACGCCTCGCCCAGCAGCACGATCGGCGCGTCACCGATGAGCTCCATCAGTGCGTCCCAGTCGTTCTCGTCGCCCGTGAGGGGCACCGCCGCCACGCGGATGGCCTCGATCGCCGCCGTATCGTCCCGTCCCGCCATCGTCGTCCTCCAGAACGCCATCGGATCCGCCTCCTGCCCGCGAGAGGTCGCTCCGAGGCGCAGCCTGTGTGCCAGGGCAAAGGACAAACGGCAACAGCATTCTCACGCAGAGCCGCGGAGGACGCAGAGTACTTCATCGCGTGACGAAGTTCCTCTGCGCCTCTGCGGCTCTGCGTGAGAAATCAGTTTCTACGATGCGGTGGATGAAGCCGGCGCTTCCGCCTCGGGCTCCGGCTGCTCTCCGCGTGATGGATCGGACGGGCGCAGGGCGCGATTGGCGAGCGCGAGCAGGCCCAGCGGCACGGCCACGGCCGCCATCGCCGCCAGCGAGGTGACGTGCGGCTTGTCCAGCGCGCGCAGGGCGATGCGCATGCGCTTCGTAAGGACGGCCGCGCGCTCCGTGGCGCCCTCCGTCTCCACGGGCACGCCCCAGTCAAAGTCCACCAGCCGCTCCAGGTACCCGCGCTCCACGCACCCTTCCAGGCTGAACACGTGGATGTCGTCCGTGTGGCGGCGCGCCAGGCGCAGGTCGCGCGCGAGCTCGTCCCACGACAGCGGCGGCGGCGGGGCCAGCCCTTCCTCCACCCCGCCGCCCGTCACGCCCACGGCCACGGCGGGAAAGTGCCGCGCGTAAAAGTCCAGGAACCCGTGCCCGTGCGGCCGCGCGAAGCTCGTGTACAGCATCACGATCTCGCGGTCCACCCGCAGGTCGATCATCCCCGTCACGCGCTGCAGCACCTCCGTGCCGGCCTCGCGCTCCGTGTGGATGAACGGAAACACGTACGCGTCCACGGGATAGCCGTCGGCGTGGATGCGGCGCACGAGGCCCTGGTACATCTCGCGGTTCTCGGCGATGCAGCGAAAGATGCGCGGCAGGGCGCGGACGAGCGCCAGCGGGCTGCGGCGCACGGCCCGCACCTCGTCGATGTTGGGCTCGATGTCGATGCCCACGCGCTCCCACTCCAGCCCGTGCGCGCCTGACCACGCCACAAAGTCGCCGTAGCGCTCCCACGCCTCGCCCGCGTTGTGGGCGTTGCACCAGTAGCCGCCTTCCTCCGGCAGCAGCAGCCACGCGGCCACGGGCACGCCGGCCTCGTTCAGCCGGCGCACCACCTGGGCGCGCTCGCGGCTCAGGTCCACCAGGCCGATGGTGACGGTGGCCCGCAGCCGGCGCAGCAGGTGGATGACGGATTCGTCCGCGAACAGGCGCGCCAGGTCGCGCGCGTTGAGCTCGCAGAAGAACGACAGCCGCAGCGCCTCCCAGCGGCGCCGCGGCGCGCGCCCGCCCGGCTTCGAAAGCGTTACCCTGTCGAGGTTGGACACGGATCGGTGGTGTGGGTTGCGGTCGGTTGTCCGCCCCGCACGGCGGCAACGCCCGTGCCGTTACACGGGATGGGAGTCGCGGAGGGGCTTGATCCGATCCTGGCGGTGTACCAGATTTGGGTACGGACCACCTGAATGAGAGCATCTGTCCATGGCGAACGGAACCCTGCACAACCTGCTGCCCGGCGGCACGCTCAAGCTCGTTACGCACTTCGTCCTTCACCCGGAGGATCGGCTGCACTTTCGCGCGCTCAAGCAGCGCACGGGGCTGGGCACGGGCTCGCTGCAGCGGGAGCTGGCGCGGCTGGAGGGGATGGAGCTGATCGCGCGGTCCGAGGAGGGGGGCAAGGTCTTCTACACGCCGCTCTGGGAGCGTGACAGCTGGCGGGCGTTCCGCACGCTCCTGCGCGAGCACGCCGATCCCGTGGAGGTGGTGCGCGATGCGCTGATCGGCGTGAGCGGCATCAAGGCGGCGTTCGTCTACGGCTCCACGGTCCGCGGCGACACGCGCCCCGACAGCGACATCGACCTGTTCATCGTCGAAGAGGAGATGCCGCTGCATGAGATCGGCCGGGCGACCACGGAGGCGGAGTCGCTGCTGGATCGGCTGATCGACATCAGCGCCCACACACCCGCATCGCTTCGACAGAAGCTGGAACGTGGAAGCAGCTACCTGCTGGACGTGCTCTCCGGGCCCAAGGCATGGGTCATCGGGTCGGAGGACCTGCTCCCCGTGACGTGAGGTGATATGAACCACACCGTGCAGAACCACCTCGAAGCCCGGCGCCTGGAAGAGCGCCCTGGTAACGATGCGGAGCTGGCGGGCTTCTGGGATAAGGTGCTCACGGCCTACCATGACGCCATGAGCTCCGACACCAGTCCGGCGAATCGCCTGCTCCGGGCGTACGACGCATCCCGGATTTGCGCCTTTGCGATCCTTCGTGCAGGCGGATACCGGACGCGCGGCGGCGATAGCCATCATTTCGTCACATTCGACGTCGCCCGCAGCCTCGTTGACGATGGGGACCTGAAGCAGGCACTCGACAGGATGAGCGGCTTTCGGCGCGTGCGGCATGCAATCGAGTACGAGGCGCACGACGATGCCGATGAGGCAAAGGTGGCCGAGGCGCTGCAACTGGCGGAACGGATCATCCGGCTCGGAGGGAAGCACCTGCGTCAGCAGCGTCCTCACGTCACGCTCCCGCAAGTAGATGCCAGGCGTATCACGTGACGAGCGTGGCCCGCGGGGTCTTCCTTTCGGACGCGGTCTGTGCTAATGTTTAGCACATGACAAAGACGGATCGACCCACGTCTACGCTCTCTTCGGTCTTCCCATCGCCCGCGATGGGGCGGCTGGTCGTGTTCTTTGCAGTGCATCCGGGCCAGCGATTTCACCTCCGCGAGCTCATGCGGCGCACGGGCCTGCCGAGCGCGTCCATGCAGGCCGAACTGCGGCGGCTGACCGGCCTCGGGGCGCTGGGGCGGGAAGAAGAGGGCGGACGAGCGATCTTCCGCGCGGACGAGGCGCATCCGGCATGGCACGCATGGACGCTGCTGCTGCGCTCCTGCGTGCATCCGCCCCACGTGGTGCGCGAGGCGCTGGTGGATGCGAACGGCATCGACTGCGCCTTCGTGTTTGGGTCCATGGCCCGGGGCGACGCACGGCACGCGAGCGACGTCGACGTGCTGCTGATCGGTGACGATGATGCGCAACTGCGCGCCGGTCGCGTGCTGTCCGAGGTCTCGTTCCTGATCGACCGTGAGATCGATGTGCTCGGTTATACGCGCGACGAGATCGCGGAGCGCATACGGTCCGGCAATACGTTTATCCAGGACGTGCTCGACGGACCGAAGGTTTGGATGAAGGGCGATCCCGCGTCCCTGGATTTGGAGGTGACGGCATGACACCGCGCATCAAGCTGATGCTCGAAAGCCGGCAGCTCGAGGAAAAGCCGGCCCCTGACGAGGAAATTCAGGGGATGTGGTCCAAGGCGGTCCGCACCTATCGAGGCTCGGCCCTGCCGGACCTGGATGCCGACTCCGCGTTCACGCTGGCGTACCAGGGCGCGCTCCAGGCTGCCACGGCCATTATCCGCGCGGCGGGCTACCGCGTGTACGGCGACGGCCACCATCAGCATACGTTCGATGCCGTTGCGGCGCTGGGGGCGGGCGATCTCTCGGAGGCTGCCCGGGAGCTGAACATCATTCGCCAGCGGCGGCATCGCGCCGTCTACGATTGGACGACGACCGAGGAGAAGGATCTGGCCCGTCTGCGCTCCGCGGCATCGAGCCTGTTCCAGCTCGGTTGCGCGTGGCTGCGGGATCAGCGCCCAGGGCTCGATCTCGCGACGCTGGGCTGATCCCAACACGGCCCATCGATCGTCCCCCAGCGGAACCCCACGGCCATCTGCGGGGTTATCCAAGTCTCACGCCCGATAATCCGTGTCCATCGTGTAAGCCCATGCCTCCGTTCGGCTTGGGGAGCATGGATCGCGCTTTGCAAAACGCGTCCGCACGATGGGTCCGTGACGCGCGCGCCCTTTGCCTGGTCCCCAGGCAAAGGGCGCGCATCCGCACGCACAACCGCAGTCCCGCATGATCCGATCTGCCTCCGCCCCCGTCTACGCGGCCCTCGTGGGTCTTGCAACGGGCCTCGCATTCGGCACGGCCAGCGGCGAGCGCGCCATCCTCTCGGCCATCCCGGCCGTGGAGGAGCTCACGCCGCACCTGCCGGACGACCCCATGCCGCCGCTGACCCACGCCGCCATGGCGCTGGCCGTCCGCGACGCGGAGGGGCACCTGGAGGCGGGGCGGCCGTGGGCGGCGTGGCAGGCGCTGCGCGGGTTCGTCCGCAAGCCGGAGGACGCGCCGGAGCGCGTGGTGCTCGTGGCGGCCCGCGCGGCGGCGGAGTGGGACGGGTGGAGCCAGGTGCGCCGCCTGCTGGAAGGCCGCGACTGGCTGGCGAAGCAGGGACGCGGCGAGGGGCTGTACCTGCTGGGCCGGGCGTACGGCGCGCGCCAGGACTGGACGGAGGCGGCGGATGCGTATCGCCGCTACCTGGACGTGCGCGGGGCCGAGCGCCGGGGCGAGGCGGCCGCGCGGCTGGGCGTCGCGCTCAGCCGGACGAAGGACGTGGCCGGTGCCGGGCGCGCGTTCTCCGTGGCGGCGGAGGACGGCGCGGCGGCGGACTGGATGCGCGCGCTGCAGGCCGAGGCCCTGGCACAGGCCGGCGACGCGGGCGTGGTCCGCGCGGCGGCCGCGCCCAGTGCCAGCGCGCCCGTGCGGCTGCGGCAGGCGCGCGCGGAGGTGCGCTACTGGCTGGCTCGCGGCGACACGGCGCGCGCCATCACCCGGCTGGGGGACGAGGCGCGTGGCCTGGAGGCGGCGGACGGCGCTCCGCAGGCGGCCGAGCTGGCGCTGGAGCACGCGCGGCTGCTGATCAGCACGGCCCGTGGGGCGGAGGCGCGCGCCGTCCTGCAGCGCGTCTCGGCGGATGGACGCGTGCCCGGCGCCGTCCGGGTCCGCGCGGCGACCCGGCTGGGGGAGATGGCCGGCACGCGCACGGTGGACGAGGAGCTGGCGCGCGCCGCGGCGTTCGAGGCCGGCAAGCGCCCGGGGCTGGCCGCGCGGGCCCTGCGTGGCGCCCTCCGCGCCGGCGCGCCGGACGACGGGGCCGCGCGTCTCCGCCTGGGCCGGCTGCTGTTCGAGGAGCGCGACTTTCGCCCGGCGCGCGAGGCGCTGCTGCAGGCCGCCCGCCAGCTGCCGGACCCCGCGCGCGCGGCCGAGGCGGAGCTGTACGCCGCGCGCGCCCTGCGCCGCCTGGGCAGCCTGGACGGCTACGCGGAGATGAAGGCGATCGTGGAAAAGCGCGCGGGCACGGCCGCGGCCGGCAGCGCGCTCTTCCTGCTGGGGGATGCGTCGGACGACCGCGACCGCGCCATCGCGTACTACCGCCGCGCGGCGGAGGTGACGGCGTCGCCGGACGCGCGCGAGGCGGGATTTCGCCTGGGCGACCGGCTGCTCAAGGCGGACCAGGCCGGCGCCGCCGCGGCCGCGTGGGAGGCGCTGGTCCGCCGCTTTCCCGCCGGCGAGCAGTCCGCGGAGGCGGCGTACCGCGCGGGCGTCATCCACGAGCGCGCGGGGCGGGCGGACCGGGCGCGGGCCCTGTACGCGGCCGCCATCGCCGCGGACCCCGTGTCGTACTACGCCATCCGCGCGGGCGACCGCATGGGCGCGGACCCGCTGGCGGCCGCGCTGGCCGGCACGCGCGAGTGGCCGTCCGCCCCCGGCGACGCGGCGGAGGCGGAATCCGCCCTGCGCCGGCTGCGGGCCCTGGCGGACGCGGGGATGGAGGACGCGTGGAAGCAGGAGCTGGACTGGCAGGCGCAGCGCCTGGACCGCCGGCCCGCCGCGCTGCTGGCCCTGGCGGAGGGGCTGCGCGACGACGGCCGCAGCGTGGACGGCATCCGCCTGGGGCGCGTGCTGCTGGAGCGCCGCGGCGGCGAGTGGGACGCACGGCTGCTCCGGGTCGTCTTCCCCTTTCCGTACCGGGCCCTGCTGGAGGCGGAGGCGGATCGTGCCGATGTCGATCCGTACCTGCTGGCCGGCCTCGTGCGGCAGGAGTCGTCGTTCAACCCGCGGGCGCAGTCGTGGGTGGGCGCCACGGGGCTCAGCCAGATCATGCCGGCCACGGGCCGCTGGCTGGCGCCGGGCGCGGGGGTGAGCAACTTCGATCCCAGCCTGCTGGCCGTGCCGGAGATCAACCTGCGGATGGGCGCGCGCTACCTGCGCGACCAGGTGCGGCGCTACGGCGGCAAGCGCGACCTGGCCCTGGCGGCGTACAACGCGGGCCCCAGCCGGGCGGACGCGTGGCGCCGCGAGCTGGGCTACGGCGGCGACCCGGACCGCTTTCGCGAGCGCATTCCCTTCGCCGAGACGCGGCACTACGTGCAGGTGGTCATCCGCAACGCCGTGGTCTACCGGCGGCTGTACGGCGCGGAGCGCGCGCCCGGCCTGTCCGGCGGCGGCTCGTAACTTTCGCGCGGACCCCGCCGTAGGGCGAAAACACGGCGCGGTGGGGGTGTAAGCGTTGACCTCCGCCGTTTCCGCGGATATCCTGTTGCGGACGCGGCGTTTCCGTGCGTTCCGCGCCTTTCTCGTCCGGCGGCCGTCCGCGGCCCCTGAACGATTCCCGATGATGCAAAACATCCGAACGGCCGCGCGGTGGGTGCTGCCGGCGGCGCTCGCCCTGTGCGCGGCGCCGGCGGCCGCGCAGTCGCTGCGCGGATCACCGGCCAGCATCGACCGCATGTACAACCACGCGCGGTCGGCCGACCTTACGTTCTACCGCACGGGCACGGGCGTGCGAGGCGCCGCGCGCGAGGGCGACCTGGTGCGGATGAGCGGCAACGACGACTACCGCCTGTCGGGCGTGTCGTACCCGTACGCGCTGTCCAGCACGCGGACGTTCGTGCAGCGGCTGGGCGCGCAGTACCGCGAGGTGTGTGGCGAAAAGCTGGTGATCACCAGCGGCGTGCGGCCCACGTCGCTGCGGCTGAGCAACTCCACGGACCGCTCGGTGCACCCCACGGGGATGGCCATCGACATCCGCAAGCCTACGGGCGGGCGGTGCCTGGCGTGGCTGCGCGAGACGCTGCTGCACCTGGAGGCGCAGGGGGTGATCGAGGCCACGGAAGAGCGCCGGCCGCCGCACTTTCACGTGGCCGTGTATCCCGCGCCCTACCGCCGCTACGTGAGCAACGCGGGGGGCGGAAGCTCGTCGTCCGCCCAGTCGCGCTCGGCGTCGCGCGGGAGCTCGTCGTCCTCGTCGCGGCCCAGCCGGACGACGTACCGCGTGCGCAGCGGCGATTCGCTGTGGGAGATCGCGCGGCGGCACGACACCACGGTGGATCGCCTGCGCGACGCGAACGACATGCGCAGCAACCGCATCGTGGCCGGCCAGGTGCTGATCATACCGACGAGGTAGGGCGGGGAAGAAGTACCAAGTTGCAAGTGCCAAGTACCAAGTGCCCGGGTGGATGATTCCGCCTGGGCACTCGTCGTTTCCGGCTACGCCTCCAAAGCCGCATCGCCGCGGCATATGCCTGACCATCGTCCTCCCCGCGGCTGAAAGCGTCATCCTGAGGAGCCGCCGCGCGACCCAGACCGTTGCACGATCCATGGCGGCGACGAAGGATCTTGTGTCCGAACCACGGGGCCGGCTTCCGGGTCTGGAGCCGGCCTCACGCTTTGCATGCAAGATCCTTCGTCGCGCCAGGGTCCGATGCACGTTCGGGTTGCGCGCGGGCGCTCCTCAGGATGACGCGTACGCGGGAGTGCGACGATTCGGCTCCGATGTCGCGAACCCATCGACATTGGATTCAAACCATCCGCGGAGTGGGTTCCCGCGACGCGCGGCGGGTGACATCGGGCGTACCCAAGACAGGACACCGCGGATGGACCGCATCCGGAAAATCGAGCATCTACAAGGGAATTCGCGCGGCACCGGCGTTGCCCCTGCGGATCACCAGCGCCGCTCGCACCTGGGCGGCGGGCTTTCCCGGTGAGGATCTCCCGAACGAGGGTAGTACCATGATC